>DASVEC010000141.1:0-16178 GCA_036380755.1 Iamia sp.
CCGAGACCGGCACCGTCATCAACATGCACATCGGCTCGTCGTCGAAGATGCCGTCGACCTCGACCGACGCCCCCGCCGCCGTCGGCTCGACGCTCACCTTCGGCAACGCCATGAGCTCGATGACCGACTGGCTGTTCAGCGGCTGGCTCGCCCGGCTCCCCGAGCTGAAGCTGGCCTACAGCGAGGGCCAGATCGGCTGGATCCCGTACATCCTCGAGCGGGCCGACAACGTCTGGGAGGAGAACCGGGCGTGGGGCGGCGTGGCCGACATCGTCCCCGAGCCCCCGTCGACCTACTACTACCGCCAGATCTACGGCTGCTTCTTCGACGACGTGTACGGGCTCGAGAACATCGAGAAGTGCGGCATCGACAACATCTGCTTCGAGACCGACTACCCGCACTCCGACTCGACCTGGCCCAAGAGCCGCGAGGTCGGCCAGAAGCTGATGGGCAACCTGCCGACCGACGTCGTGCGCAAGCTCGTCCGCGGCAACGCCATCGAGATGCTCGGCCTCGACCTCGAGCCCTAGCCCCGGCGAGGTGGCCGACCCCGACCTCGTCGCGGTGGTGGAGGCGGCGTGGGCGGACGGGTGCCCGGTGGCGGGCGCCGAGCAGGAGCGCATCGCCGAGGTCGCACGACGCCGGTGGGCGAGTCAGCCCCGCCGGCTGCCTCCCGACGCCGACCACCAGCGTCGGGTCGAGGACCTGGCCAAGGGCCTCCTCGCCGCCTTCGAGCCCGACCGTCACCTCGTCGGTCCGCTCATCGAGGACTACCGCCACCTCGCCCGGATCGTCGCTGCCACCTACTCGCCACGGTTCGGCCTCGGCTTCGGCGGTGTGGCGGGGCGGACCGCTGAGTGCGACGCCGGCGAGGCCGTGGCCCACATCGTGATCGGGGACTGGGACGAGCTGATGTGCGTCCCGCTCGACCACTGGCACCGGGAAGCCTACGAGCGCCAGTGGCGGCAGGCGTTCGAGGCCATCGTCGGTCGTGAGGCCGAGCGTCACGCCCTGCTGACGGCGGTGCACGATCCGGCGACGGCCGTCTTCTTCGTGTGGTGGCCGATCTGGCGGCTCGGCGGTCGGGTCGTGCTCGGCAACGGCCTGGCCCACGAGGACGACCACGACCTCGCGGACCTGCTGGAGGATCCGGCCGCCCACGTCCCCGATCTCGCCGAGTGGTCCCGTCCTGCGGGGTCGGGCGAGCCCCGGCCGTCGCTCTGGGAGATCGACGCCGCCGACCTCTTCGCCCGCCACGTCAGCGGTGGGCTCTGACCTTCGGCGGACGTCAGCCGGTCTGGTGGAGCCAGGCGCGGATCTCGGGCGGCGCCAGCTCGGCGATGCGGGTCTCGTAGCGGGACAGCTGGGCAGGGGTGCAGGCGGCGACGCCCTCGCCGCTGCGGCCGGAGCGGAAGAACGCGGCGTGGTCCTTGAGCACGCCGAGGTGATCGGGCACGGCGTGGGAGGGGTCGGTGCGCATCCGGTCGAAGGTGGCCGCCTCGACCAGGGCGGGCCACCGGTCCTCGGCGACGTCGATGCCGAGCCGGCCGGCGAGGCTCCGCATCGTGCCCTCCAGGTCGGTCTGGAGCTCGTCGTAGTGCACGAGGACGACGTCGATCTCACCGTGCCGGTCCCACGCATCGGTGATGTGGTGGACGTTGCCCGGGAGGGAGTCGAGGGCGCCCTCGAACGGGTCGGAGCGGCCGTCGATCCAGAGGTCGAGCAGCTCGGTGAGCGTGTGATCCGGGGAGATGTTGACGTCCCCGCTGCCGCGCAGCTCGGCCCACCGGACGTGGTCGATGTTGCCGAGGTGGTGGAAGTACGACACGGCCACGTCGAGCGGGTGGCGGCCGACCACGACGTAGGTGACGTGGGGGGAGAGCGGGAGCCCGCCGAGCGGGGTGTGGGTCTTGATGATCCGGCGGTGGTCCTGGGCGTCGAGGCGGGCGCGCACGACGTCGAGCGGCTCGACGGACCAGTCCAGCCACGGCGAGATCTCCGCCAGCGGCGCCGGGAGCGGCGCGCCGTGGACGAGAAGGGCACAGGCCATCTGCATCCAGGTCGTGCCGCACTTGGACCGGGTGCTGACGACGATGTCGCCAGGCCGGTGGACGAAGCCCTCCCAGCGCTCGTTGACCTCCGAGTGGTAGCGCCGCACGGCCGACGACCTCAGCGATCGGGCTTGGGGTCTCGCGGGAGGGCCAGCACGCGCTCGGCGATGATGTTGCGCTGGATCTCGCTGGAGCCACCGGCGATCTTCATGCCGGGGGAGTAGAGGAAGCCGTCGGTCGGCCCACCGGCCAGCATCCCGGCCGGGCCGGACAGGTCGACGGCGAGACCGGCGGCGTCGAGCTCGAGCTCGGTGCGCAGGAGCTTGGCCGCCGACCCGGCGCCGGGACCGCCCGCCGACGACACCAGCATCGAGCGCAGGGCGTGGCCGCGGGCCAGGACGGAGGCGAGGCGCTCGCGGGCGACGGCGTCCTCGGGCGCCAGCGTCGCCAGCCGGGCCAGGCGGCGGTCCAGGCCGATGAGCCCCGAGGCGTCGCTCGAGCCCCGCTCGTCGCCGAGGACGCCCATGGCCACGCCCCAGCCGCCGTCGAGCGGGCCGAGCAGGGCATCTCCCGGCACGAGCACCGAGTCGAGGAAGACCTCGGTGAACTCGGCGTCGCCGGTCATCTGCCGGAGCGGCCGGACGTCGATGCCCGGCAGGCCCATGTCGAGGAGGAGGAACGAGATGCCCCGGTGGCCGGGTCCGCCGGTGCGGGCCAGCAGGATGCCCATCTCGGCCAGCTGCCCGTTGGAGCACCAGGTCTTCTGGCCGGTGACGACGAAGCCCTCCTCGGGAGACCCGACGGCGGCGCACGAGAGCGAGGCCAGGTCCGACCCGGCCCCGGGCTCGGAGAACAGCTGGCACCACAGGATCTCGCCCGACGCCGTCGGCGGCAGCAGGCGAGAGCGCTGGGCGGGCGTGCCGCTCCGCAGGATCGCCTCGCCGGCCAGGACGATGCCCTGGAGGTTGAGGTACGGGCTGACCTCGGCCTTGGCGCACTCCTCGGCCCAGACACCGGTGTGGGCCCGGGTGAGGCCCTGCCCGCCGCAGTCGACCGGCCAGTGCAGGGCGGCGAAGCCGCTCTCGGCCATGTGGCGCTGCCAGCCCCGGGCGCGGTCGTGGAGATCGGGCGGGAGGATGGCACCGAAGGCCCGGCAGGCCACGCCCTCCTCGACCGACGAGGCGATGAACGCCGCCGCCGAGGCGCGGAACGCGTCCAGCGAGGTCACGGACGGAGAGGGTACGCCAGGACCAGAACTAGAACGCGTTACAGTTCGCCGCCATGGAGTTCGGGATCTTCAACGGGATGTACGTGCCGGCCTCGATGGTCGACGAGCACGGGACGGCGGCCGAGCACATCCGGCTCCAGGAGGAGCTGGAGTGGGTGAAGACGGCCGACCGGTCCGGCTTCAAGTACCTCTGGGCCACCGAGCACCACTTCCTCGAGGAGTACTCGCACCTGTCGGCCAACGAGGCCTTCCTCGGGTGGTGCGCGGCGGCCACGGAGCGCATCCACATCGGGTCGGGGATCTTCAACATCACCCCGCCGGTGAACCACCCCTTCCGCACCGCCGAGAAGGTCGCCATGCTCGACCACCTCTCCGGTGGGCGCTTCGAGCTGGGCATGGGCCGGGGTAGCTCGACCACCGAGCAGCAGGGCTTCGGCATCCCCGAGCCCGACCTCACCAAGGGCATGTTCGACGAGGTCCTGCCCCAGCTGGTCGAGATGTGGAAGCCCGGCGTGTACCCGGCCTACGACGGCCAGTTCTTCACCACGCCGGCCCGCAACGTCCTGCCCAAGCCCCTCACCCAGCCCCATCCGCCGCTGTGGGTCGCGGCCGGGAGCCCTCCCACCTTCGCCAAGGCGGCGCAGCTGGGGCTGGGCGTTCTTTGCTTCACCACCGGCACGTCCGACCAGCTCGCCCCGCTGATCGAGACGTACAAGAAGGAGATCCAGAACGCCGATCCGGTGGGCGGCTACGTCAACGACAACGTCATGGTGACCTCGTCGATGATCTGCCTCGAGGACGGCGCCCGGGCCCGCCGGATCATGCACGAGGCCCGCGGGCACTACCACAAGAGCCTGCTCTTCCGGTACCTCGACACCTTCCCCAAGCCGTCCGGCACGCCGGTGTGGCCCGAGCTGTGCGCGCCCTACACGGAGGCCGAGGTCGAGATGGCGGTGAAGATGGGGGAGTGGGCCATCGGCGACCCCGACGAGGTCAGCCGGGTCGTCCAGCGCTTCGAGGACGTCGGCGCCGACCAGATGACCTTCGGGATGCTGAGCCAGGAGACCCCGATCGAGGTCGTCATCGAGGCCACCGAGCTGTTCGGCCGCGAGGTCATCCCCCGCTTCGACAAGGATCCCGAGCACCGCACCACCCGCCTCCGCCGCGAGCAGCTGGGCGCCTCGGCCTAGGCCCAGTAGGTCCGGCGGCGGCCGGCGCAGCCCCAGGCGCGGCCGTGCTTGAGGGCGCCGATCGAGATGCCCATGATCGGCCAGATCGGCCAGAAGTAGCCGAAGCCGCTCACGGCCCAGATGGCCACGAACAAGAGGGCGAGCGGAGCGACCGGCGCCAGCCGGGTCACCAGGGGGAAGGCCGGCCGCCGGCGGGGGCGCACGGCGGGGGCGGGCGCCCGGGCCGGCACCGGCAGCGCCGGGAGGCCGCCGGGGAGGTCGGCGAAGACGGGGTCGAGCTCGCCGACCGTCGCGGCCGCCAGCACGGCCGCGGTCCGGTCGCCGAACTGGTCGAGGTCGATGACCCCGTCGCCGGCGTGGCGGCGCAGGGCGGCGACGGCGGTCTCCCGATCGGCATCGGTCAGGGCCCGTCCGTCATCCATGAGGCCCACCCTACGCCCGATCCATAACACTGTCATCCCCCTGTGACGGATCTGATCTGCTGTTCGCCCCCCGCACACATGGGGTTGGGCTCCCGGCCAACTCTCCTCCGTAGGTTCCCCGCGGTCATGGGCGCCGCCGGTGCCCAGCTCTCTTGGGTGGAGGCGACGCCATGGTGCATCTCGGATCCGGACGTCAGCGCGCGCGGTGGCGCCGAGGGGTGGTCGGTGCTGTTGTGGCGGCGACCGTCGCCACGGTCGTGGTCGGCAGCCCCATCGCGCCCGTGGCCGCGGCCGAGGGGGAGGTGCGGATCACGGAGTGGATGTACGACGGTGCGGGGGGCGAGTTCGTCGAGCTGACGAACGTGGGGTCGGCGTCGGTGGATCTGGCGGGGTGGACCTACGACGACGATTCGGCCGATCCCACGGTCGGGTTCGACCTGTCGCCGTTGGGCGTCGTCGAGGCGGGCGAGTCGGTGGTGTTCACGCAGTCCGCGGCGTCGGCGTTCCGGACCGATTGGGGCCTCGGCGCCGAGGTCTCGGTCCTCGGTGGGTACACGAACAACCTGGGCCGGGCCGACCAGATCAACATCTTCGACGGCTCCGATGCGCTGGTCGACCGGCTGACCTACGGGGACCAGACGGTCGGCGGTCCCCGCACGACGGGGGCGTCGGCGTGGGTGTCCGAGGCCGGGCTCGGGGCCGACGACGCCACCCAGTGGACGCTGTCGACCGTGGGGGACGCAGAGGGGTCGCTGGCCAGCACCGGTGGCGCGGTGGGCTCGCCCGGCCGCAGCACCCTGGCGCCCGAGCCGGTTGGTGACGTGCGGATCACGGAGTGGATGTACGACGGTGCGGGGGGCGAGTTCGTCGAGCTGACGAACGTGGGGTCGGCGTCGGTGGATCTGGCGGGGTGGACCTACGACGACGATTCGGCGGATCCGTCGGTGGGCTTCGACCTGTCGGGGCTGGGCGTGGTCGAGGCGGGCGAGTCGGTGGTGTTCACGCAGTCCACGGCGGACGGGTTCCGGGCCGACTGGGACCTGTGCGCCGGCGTGGGCGTGCTCGGGGGCTACACCAACAACCTGGGGCGGGCCGACCAGATCAACATCTTCGACGCCTCCGATGCCCTGGTCGATCGCCTGACCTACGGGGACCAGACCGTCGGTGGCCCCCGGACGACCGGTGCGAGCGGGTGGGTGTCGGCCGCGGCGCTGGGCGCCGACGACGCCACGCAGTGGACCCTGTCGGCCGTCGGCGATGCCGAGGGATCGGCCACCTCGACCGGTGGGGCCATCGGCAGCCCCGGCCACAGCACCCGCGCCACCGTCGAGCTCGATCCGTGCGACGGCGGGGCGACCCCGGCGTTGGCCTTCGACCGCCCGATCGTCGTCGGCTCGATCGGCGACCCCACCAACCCGTCGGCCACCCTCACCGTGACCCCGAGTGGCCCTGGGGTCGCCGTCGAGGACGTGACCGTCACGGTGGCGAGCACGAACGAGTCGGTCCTCGCGCCGGCCGGCGTGGCCATCACCGGGGATGGCACCGAGCGGACCGTCACCTTCGCGCCGGTCGGGCGGGGCACGACGACGCTGACCTTCACCGCCGAGGAGCCGGGCGGGGCCACCTCGTCGACCCCCCTCACCTACGCGTCGTCGAACGCCGCGCCCGACCCCGCGGGCCGCTACCTCCACGGCGTGAGCGACGCGTCGAGCGCCCTCGACGTCGGCGACGGCCACGTGCTGATCGCCAACGACGAGACCAACACGATCTTCCTCTACTCGACGGCGGGGACCGGGGCGCCGGTCAAGACCTGGACGTTCTCGGCGGCGCAGCTCGGGACCTCGTCGGAGGTCGACGTCGAGGGCGTGGCCCGGTCGGGCGACACCCTCGTCTGGATCGGCTCGCACGGGAACAACCGCGAGGGCGAGGTGCGCGAGGAGCGGCGGACGATGTTCGCCACCACGATCACCGGCTCCGGGGCCACCACCGAGCTCACCTTCGACGGGCGCTACACCTCGCTCTGGGAGCAGCTGCTCGAGTGGGACGAGAACGACGGTCACGGCCTGCGCGCCGACGCCCTCGGCCTGACCGCGGCGGCGGCCCCGGGCGTGCTCCCCAACGCACCGGACGGCTTCAACCTGGAGGGCTTCGAGTTCGCTCCCGACGGGACCACCGGCTACCTGGGGTTCCGGGGTCCGACGGTCGACGAGGCGGGCCAGGAGCTGGCGCTGATCGTGCCGGTCACGAACATCCTCGACCTCAACGTCGGCACACCGGGGACGACGCCGGCCGAGTTCGGCGACCCGATCCTGCTCGACCTCGGGGGTCGGTCGATCCGGGAGGTGCGCCGCAACGACGACGGCGACTACCTGATCTCCGCCGGCCCGTCGCCGAGCGAGCCCACCTGGGCGCTGTACGCGTGGGACGGCATCGCGGCCCACGACGCCGCCTTCGTCGTCGACCTCCCCGCCGAGGATCTGCTGACCGGGGGCACCTGGGAGTCGATCGCCACCGTCCCGCACCCGATCGCCACCGGCGCCACCGCCCTTCTGGTGACCGACAGCGGTGACACCAACTTCTACGGGACGGGCCAGACCAAGGACCTGGCGCCGCTGTACCAGAAGTCGTACGTCCAGCCCGTCGCCCTTGCCGCTCCGGAGTCGGAGCCGCCCGTCGCCGCCGCCGGCGGGGACCAGGTCGTCGACCTGGGGGACACCGTCACCCTCGACGGCGCCGGGTCGCACGACCCGGAGGGTCGCCCGCTCGACTTCGGTTGGACCCAGACCGCCGGCCCGGCCGTGACGCTCGACGGGGCCACCACGGCCACCCCGACGTTCACGGCCCCCGAGGGCCCGGCCACGCTGACCTTCGAGCTCACCGTCATCGACGACGCCGGTCTCACCGACACCGACACCGTCGATGTCGTGGTCAACGGCAAGCCGACGGCCGTGGCCGGTCCGGACCAGCTCGTCGACCCGGGCGTCACCGTCACCCTCGACGGCACCGGCTCGAGCGACCCCGACGGCGGCGACACCCTCCGCTACCAGTGGACGCAGACGTTCGGCCCGGGCGTGACGCTCACGGGTGCCACCACGCCCACACCGACGTTCACCTCGCCCGAGGGCCCGGCCGAGCTGCGCTTCCGGCTCATCGTCCGCGACCGGCGCGGCCGCTTCGCCACCGACTTCGTCCACATCGTCGTGGACGGGCCGCCGCCGACGGCGAACGCCGGTCCCGACCGGACCGTCGAGGCCAGCGCCCTCGTGACCCTGAGCGGGGGAGACCCGGTCAGCGGTCTCAAGTACCAGTGGAACCAGACGTCCGGCCCGGCGGTCACCCTCTCGGGGGCCGGCACGGCCACCGCCACGTTCACGGCTCCGGCGAGCCCGGCCGAGCTGCGCTTCCGGCTCATCGTCCGGGACCGGCGCGGCCGCTTCGCCACGGACTTCGTCACCATCGCCGTGGAGGGAGCGCCGCCGACGGCGAACGCCGGTCCCGACCAGACCATCGCCCGCGGCCAGCCCGTCACCCTCGACGGCGCCGGCTCCTCGGCCTCGGTCAGGTACCAGTGGACGCAGACCTACGGTCCGGCGGTGACCCTCGGCGGGGCCACCACGGCGCACCCGACGTTCGTCGCCCCCGCCGGCCCCGCCCAGGTCCGGTTCCGGCTCATCGTGCGTGACGCTCGGGGGCGCTTCGCCACCGACTTCGTGCACATCACCGTCACCGGACTGGGCTGATCCCGGGCCCGAAACGAGAACGCGTTACAGTTCGCGGCCGTGACCATCGCGCCCGACCACGACTACCGGCTGCTCATCGGGGGCGAGTGGGTCAGCGCCAGCGGGGGCTACGAGGTGCGCAACCCGGCCACCGAGCAGCTCGTCGGCGTGGCCCCGAACGCCAGCGTCGAGGAGGCCCAGGCCGCCTGCGCCGCCGCCCGGGCCGCCCAGAAGGGCTGGGCCGCCACGCCGATGGCCGAGCGATGCGCCCTCCTGGGCAAGGTCGCCGACATCATCGACGCCCGACGCGACGAGCTCGTCCCCCTCGTCCAGGCCGAGACCGGCGCCACCGTGCGGACCGCCAAGACGATGCAGGTCGGCCAGGCCGGGGCCCGCTTCCGCTACTACGCCCGGCCGGTCGACGTCGACGTGCCCCTGCCGCCGGCCGTCATGCCCACCACCGCCCTCGCGCCCGGCGGGATCGTCGGTGCGGTCGAGCACCGGGCGCCGGTCGGCGTGGTGGCCTGCTTCGCCGCCTACAACGTCCCGATCACCAACATGGCCGGGAAGATCGCTCCCGCCCTGGCGATGGGCAACACCCTCGTGGTGAAGCCGCCGGTCCAGGACCCGCTGGGCACGATCCTCCTGGCCCGGGCCTTCGAGGAGGCCGGCTTCCCGCCCGGCGTCGTCAACGTCGTCGTGGCCGACAGCGTCGAGGCGGCCGAGGCCATCACCACCTCGCCCGACGTCGACATGATCTCCTTCACCGGGTCGACCGCCGTCGGCTGCCGCATCGCCGAGGTCGCCGGTCGCTCGATGAAGCGCCTGCTCCTCGAGCTGGGCGGCAAGGGCGCGGCCATCGTCTTCGACGACGCCGACGTGAAGACCGTCGTGCAGAACGTGTCGAGCACGTGGACGTTCCACTCCGGCCAGATCTGCACGTCGCCCACCCGGCTCCTCGTGCAGCGGGCCAAGTACGACGAGGTCGTCTCGAAGATGGCGGGGATGGCCGGCCACCTGAAGGTCGGCGACCCGCTCGAGCGCGACACCGTCCTCGGGCCCGTCATCAGCGGGGCCCACCGCGAGCGGGTCGAGGGCTACGTCCAGTCGGCCATCGACGAGGGCGCCAACCCCGTCGCCGGCGGCAAGCGCCCCGACATCGACACCGGCCACTACGTCGCCCCCACGCTGCTGGCCGACGCCACCAACGAGATGAAGGCCGCCCGCGAGGAGATCTTCGGCCCGGTCATCGTGGCCATGCCGTTCGACGACGACGACGAGGCCATCGCCATCGCCAACGACAGCGACTACGGCCTGTTCTCCTACGTCTTCGGCGCCGACACCGGCCGGGCCATGCACGTGGCCCGGCAGCTCGAGTGCGGCAACGTCGGCATCAACACGCTGCAGCGCAACCACGAGGCTGCCTTCGGTGGCTTCAAGTACTCCGGGGTCGGGCGCGACGGCGGCCAGTGGGGCCTCCACGCCTACTCCGAGATGCAATCCATCCTCTGGGCCGGCTAGCGCCGCCCCGACCTACCCCCGAAGGAGCCCCATGCGCGGGATCGTCTGGACCGGCGAGCTGGAGGTGCGTGACGACGTCGAGGTGCGGGCCATCCGCCCCGACGAGGTGCGGGTCCGCATCCACAACGCCGGGCTGTGCCACAGCGACGTCTCGGTGGTCGACGGCACCATCCCGTTCCCGACCCCGGTCGTGCTGGGCCACGAGGGCGCCGGCGTGGTCGAGCAGGTGGGCGACGCCGTCAGCTCGGTGAAGGTCGGCGATCACGTCGTCCTGACCACCATGGGCTTCTGCGGGCGCTGCTCGGCCTGCTCCCGAGGCCTCCCGTCGCACTGCAAGGCGGGCGCCGGCAAGCTGCGCGCCCCCTTCACCGTCGGCGGCGAGAAGGCCTTCCAGTTCGCCAACGCGGGCGTGTTCGCCGAGACCACGGTCGTGCAGGAGAACCAGGCCGTCGTCATCGACCCCGACGTGCCACTCAGCTCGGCCTGCCTCATCGGCTGCGCCGTGGTCACCGGCACCGGCGCGGTGCTGAACCGGGCGAAGCCGACGCACGGCGAGTCGGCCGTCGTCATCGGGGTGGGCGGCATCGGGCTCAACGTCCTCCAGGGCCTGCGCCTGTCCGACGCCGGGCCGATCATCGCCGTCGACGCCAACCCGGCCAAGGAGGAGGCGGCCCGGGCCTTCGGCGCCACCCACTTCATCGCCGCCGGCCCCGACGTCGACACCGTCGCCGCGGTCAAGGAGATCTGCCCGACCGGCGTCGACCACGCCTTCGAGTGCGTCGGCCACCCGGCCCTGATCCGCACGGCCATCGACCTGCTCGACTGGGGCGGCCAGTGCATCCTGCTGGGCGTGCCCAAGCTCGGCACCGAGGCCAGCTTCGTCGTCAACACGCTCTACAACGACAAGTCGATCATGGGCTGCCGCTACGGCACCGTCCGGCCCCACCACGACATCCCCCTGTTCGTCGAGCTCTACAAGAGCGGCAAGCTGATGCTCGACGAGCTGGTGTCGGCCACCTTCGAGCTGGAGGACGTGCAGGGCGCCCTCACCGCCATGCACGACGGCAAGGTCAACCGCGCCGTCCTGTCGCTGGCGTGACCACGCTCCCTCCCCACCTGGAGGAGATGCGGGCCCGCGTCTCGAACTGGGGTCGCTGGGGCGACGACGATCAGCGCGGCTGCGGCAACCTCCTCGACAGCGCCGCGGCGCAGCGGGGCGCGGCGTGCGTGCGGACGGGGGACCGGTTCGACCTCGCCCTCGATCTCGGTCCCGACTCGCCCCAGGTCGGCCAGCCGCCGCACCGGCTCAACCCCGAGCTCACCATGGAGGTGATCAACGAGCGCGACCCGCTCGTGCCCGGGGTCTGGCTGAGCTCCGACGACACGGTGCGGATGAGCACGTGCGCCGGCACGCACCTCGACACGCTCGCCCACATCTCCTACGACGACATGATCTGGAACGGCTTCCCGGCGTCGTCGATCTCGCCGTCGACCGGCGCGACGTTCTGTGGGGCCGAGACCTTGACGCCGATCGTCACCCGGGGCGTGGTCATCGACATCGCCCGGTTGCGGGGGGTCGACGCCCTCGACGAGATCGACCCCGGCTACGCCATCACCGGCGACGACCTGGCGTCGGCGTACGAGGCGGCCCGGCTGGCGCCCGAACCCGGCGACGCCCTGCTGATCCGCACCGGCGACGTCCGCCACCTCCACGCCGGCGACCGGGAGCGCTACGCCAAGGGCGCCGACTTCCACTTCCCGGGCCCGTCGCTCCACTCGATCGAGTGGGTGCGCCAGCACGACATCGCCGTGATGGTCACCGACACCTACGCCTACGAGGCGTTTCCGCCTCCCGCGCCGGACTGGTGTGACACGCTCTGCGTCCACATGCTCCAGATCCGCGACATCGGGCTGCTCCAGGGCCAGAACTGGGACATGGAGGCGCTGGCCGCCCGGTGCGCCGACGCCGGTCGCTGGGACGTCCTCCTGCTCGCCGCCCCCGAGCCCATCGTGGGGGCCACCAGCACCCCCGTCGCCCCCGTCGCCGTCCTCTAGACCGATGCGCACCTGGCAGGGAACCCTCGTGGCGGTGGGGGCCGTCCTCGCCGGGACGGCGCTCGTGGTGGCGTGTGGGGGCGACCCCGAGACCAGCCCGCCCACCACCACCTCGTCCGCGAGCAGCAGCCCGGCCACGCCGGTCGAGGACCTGGTCGTCGAGGAGGACGACCTGGTCAACATCAACACCATGACGCCGGTCCGGGGCTTCTTCGTCGACAACCTCCTCGGTCATCTCGACGAGGCCCTGGCCATCGCCGAGGCCAACGAGGGTGGCACCTACCCCGTGGGCACGATCATCCAGCTCGTCCCCACCGAGGTGATGGTCAAGCGGGCCCCGGGCTTCAGCCCCGAGACCAAGGACTGGGAGTTCCTCTTCGTCGAGGTGACCGCCGAGGGCACGAAGATCATCGACCGGGGCACCACCGACGTGATCAACGCCTTCGGGCTCGACTGCGCGTCGTGCCACCTGCTGGCCGAGGACCGCTTCGACATGGTGTGCGAGACCGACCACGGCTGCGAGCCGCTGCCGATCGGCCGCGACGTCATCGACGCCGTCCAGGCCGCCGACCCGCGGCCCCGCTAGGAGCGGGCACGCGCCGATGCGACCCGCTCGGCGGGCCGGCACCGGCGTTCGGAGATCAGGCGGCGAGGAGGGCGTCGGCGTCCGGCGGACGCGATGTTCGTCGTCGACCGGCCGGGTCGACGACCGTCACGGTGGTGGCGTCGTGGAGCTCGATGGACCAGCCCTCGCGGTGGACGATTCGGTGGTGGCGCCGGCACAGCAGGACGAGGTTCTCCGGCTTGGTGTGGCCGTGCTCGATCCAGTGGCGGATGTGGTGACCATCGGTCATGTGACAGGGCCGATCGCAGCCCGGGAACCGACAGCCGCGGTCCCGGATGCACAGCGTCATGAACAGGGCGGCGGAGATGGCCCGGGTGGCGCGTCCGTAGTCGAGGACACTGCCGTCGGCGCGGGTGATGACCCGGTGGACGTTGGCGTCGCAGGCGAGGCGGCGGGCGTCGGCGGCGGTGATGGGGGTGCCGTCGTGGAACGACCCCTGCCCGCGGCCCGCCTCCAACGACTCGAGCGGGATCGTGATGTTCACGTGCGGACGGTGGTGCCCACCGAGGTGCTCGGTCTGGTGGTCGAGGAAGTGGGTGAACACATCGGCCAGCGCGTCGTGACGCCGCTGGGTGACCGTCCGCTCGTCATCGTCCGCCTTGACGTCCATGGCCAGGCGGATGGCGGCCTCGGCGGCGTGGAATGCCTCCGGATCGAGGTTGGCATCGAGTCGGCCCCCCGACAGGGTCGAGGAGAGATGCGCCGACCGGTCCGGGTCGGGCTCGGCCCCGTCGTCGCCCAACCGCTCCCGGGCCTCGGCCGCCCACGCCCTCATGGCGACGGCCGATGCGGCGACCTCGATGCCGGCGAGCAGAGGGACCAGGTCGTCCTCCTGCGAGGCAAACAGGGGAGCGGTCCGATCCGACAGGTTCGCCACCACCGTCGCCACGTGCCCACCCGAGACCTCGCCGGAGACCCACGCCGCCCGCAACGTCGGCAACCCCCGTAGCCGCCGAGCGGTACGGGAGAGCCGGGCCGCGTCGCCGGCGGTCATCCGCCCCACGATCCGCAGGTAGGCCGCCAACGACGCACACCCCTCGACCCGGTCCCACTCGTTCGTGGCGTCGAACGCGGCCACCGCATCGCAGATCTTCGCCTCGAACCGGTCCCGCAGCTGCAGCAACGCCCCCAGCGCGACACCATCGACAGGCGCCGAGAGCCCATCGATCGCGGTGGTCAGGACATCGAACATCCGTTCATCGTACCCGTCGAACGGGACAGAATGCGTCCAGTTTGGGCGAGGAATCCCTGGAACGAAGAGACGAGAACCCGGCTACGGAGTGGCGCCGCCGGGGAGGCCGTGGGCGGGGTCGAGGCCGCGCAGGAGGGTCTCGACGAGGGCGGTGTAGTGCTGGTCGGAGTCGGGGGCGAAGCAGATGCCGTGGCGCTCGAGCGAGACGGCGCCGTGGAGCGCGGCCCACAGGCGCTGCGCCACCTCCACCGGGTCACCGCCGACCAGGGTGCCGTCGACCTGGACGTCGTGGACCGTCTCCACCAGGCAGGCGAAGCAGGAGTGGGCCCGGAGCATGGCGTCGGGGGAGGGGACGAAGTCGGGCACGGCGCGGTCGAACATCAGGGCGTAGGTGCCGGGGTCGCCGAGGGCGAAGGACCGGTACAGCCCGGCGAAGGCGCGCAGCCGCTCGATCGGGGCGGTGTCGGGCAGGTCGTCGCGCAGGGCCGCCAGCCGGTCGAACCCCCGGATCCACAGGGCGTCGAGCACACCGGCCTTCGACTCGAACCGGTTGTAGATGCTCATCGGGGCGACACCTGCGGCGGTGGCGATGCGGCGGATCGAGAGGGCGTGGGGCCCCTCGGTGACGAGCAGGCGGGCGGCGGCGTCGAGGACGGCGACCTCGACCGATGTGCGCTCTGTCACGTTGACCTCCATGGAACGGTGTTCTAGACCTGCCTCTCAGACGGATTGTAACGCTGTTCTACGAGGGGCCCCATCATGGCCGAGACCGGACCGCACCCGAAGCGCTGGGCGATCCTGCCCGTCCTCTGTCTGAGCGTGTTCCTCGTCGTGGTGGACAACACCATCGTCAACGTGGCCTTGCCCACCCTGGCCGGCGACCTCGACGCGTCGACCAGCCAGCTCCAGTGGATCGTCGACGCCTACTCGCTGGTGTTCGCCGGCCTGCTCCTCGCCGCCGGCAGCCTGGGCGACCGGGTGGGCCGGAAGGGCACCATGCAGGTCGGCCTGGCCCTGTTCGGGCTGACCTCGATCGTCGCCTCGCAGGCCGACAGCGCCGGCCAGCTCATCGCCGCCCGGGCGGTGATGGGCGTCGGTGCCGCCCTCGTCTTCCCGGCCACGCTGGCCATCCTCACCAACGTCTTCACCGACCCGAGCGAGCGGGCCAAGGCCATCGGCGCCTGGGCCGGCGTCACCGGTCTGGCCGTCGCCCTCGGCCCCATCTCCGGCGGGTGGCTGCTCGAGCACTTCAGCTGGGGCTCGATCTTCCTCGTCAACGTGCCCATCGTCCTCACCGCCCTGTTCCTGGGGCGCGTCCTGGTGCCGACGTCGCGCGACGACCACGCCGGGCGGCCCGACCCCGTCGGCGTGGTGCTCTCGATCGGCGCCGTCGGGCTCCTCGTCTGGACCGTGATCGAGGCGCCCGGGCACGGCTGGAGCTCGGGCGAGACGATCGGTGGGTTCGTCGGCGCCGCCGTGCTCATGACCGCCTTCGTGACCTGGGAGCTGCGCCGGCCCGACCCGATGCTCGACGTCAGCGTCTTCCGCAACGCCCGCTTCTCGGCCGCCAGCGGGGCCGTCGCCACCGCCTTCTTCGGTCTGTTCGGCTTCATCTTCCTGGTCACCCAGTACTTCCAGGTGGTGCGGGGCTACGACACCCTGTCGGCCGGGGTCCACACGCTGCCCTTCGCCGTCACCACCGGCATCGTGGCCCCGACCGCGGCTCGCCTGGCCCTGCGGGTCGGCACCAAGTTCGTCGTCGCCGCCGGCCTCTTCTCGATGAGCGCCGGCTTCCTGCTCGCCTCGACCATGGGCGCGACCACGCCGTACTGGACCGGCGTGGTCCCCAGCATGCTGCTGATGGCCGGCGGCCTCGGCCTCGTCGGGGCACCCTCGACCGAGGCGATCATGGGCTCGCTGCCGCCGGCCAAGGCCGGGGTCGGCTCGGCGGTGAACGACACGACCCGCGAGATCGGTGGCACGCTGGGGGTGGCCATCGTGGGCTCGGTGTTCTCGTCGCTGTACGGGCCGCGCATCGCCGACGCGCTGCGGGACCTGGGCGCCCCGCCCGTCGCCGTGGACGCGGCCCGGGAGTCGGTCGTGGCCGCGGCGGAGGTGGCCCGCCGGGCGCCCGAGGAGGTCCGCCCGACCATCCTCGACGCCGCCTCCGACGCC
>DASVEC010000142.1:0-5811 GCA_036380755.1 Iamia sp.
AGCCAGTGGATCTCGAGCCCGGGGCGGTCGGGGAAGGCCACCCGGGCCTCGGGCGATCGCACCTCGGCCAGCAGCCGGACCGGCACGTCGTCGGGTGTCGCGGCCAGGACCTGGCGGAGGGCGGGCAGCGCCGTCTCGTCCCCGGCGAGCAGGTGGGCCTCGGCCTCGGGGTCGACGGTGTAGCCCCGCCCGGTGCCCGACACCGCCACCTCGGATCCCGGTCCGGTGGCGTCGGCCCAGGGCGTGAGCAGGCCGGCGTCGTGCCGCACGACGTCGAGGGTGAGGTGGCCGGCCACCGGGTCGGGGTCGACGGGCGTGAGGGTGCGGATGGGGGCCTTGGCCCCGTCGGCGGCCCGGAAGTCGTTGCCGGACCACTCGGGCAGGGTCACCGGCGTGTCGGGGCCGTCGGGCACGAGGAGCCGGACGCTGGCGCCCGGTAGCCCGGGCTCCATCCCCCGCAGCTCGTCGCCCGCCAGCCGCACCCGGCGCAGGTGGGGGGTGACGTCCTCGACGGTCACCACGCGGGCCCGGCGGAACCGGGGTGGCTCGCGGCGCACCCGCGCGACGTCGGTCATGGCCCCGCATGGTGACACGACGGGCACGATCCGTGCTCGGACTTGCGCCTCCTCACCCGAGGTGGTCTGCTGGGGCGACCTCGGCGGGGGCCGAGGTGTGACACGGGGGGAAGACCGGGGAACACGGGGGGAATCCGTCATGGCACCACGCTCGCGGCGGCGCGCGCTCACCGGGCGCGGCGCGGCCGAGACCGTCGACCCGCCCTGACGGCGGACCCGGTCCCCCACCCCCCCAGCCACGGGCCCGGTCCCGTCGGTCGCTGCGTCGGCCGGCGGACCGGGCCCGTGGCCCATGGGCTGTGGGAGGGTCGCGGTCGTGGACGCCGCCGTGACCCCGGAGCAGGCCGCCGCCATCCGGGCCGCCCACGCCTGGTTCGAGCGCAACAGCGGGTGGGCGCCGCCCGATCCCGACACCCTCGCCGACTGGGTGGCCGAGGGCCTGGCCCGCTGCCCCGACGACTGCGTCACGGCCCACGACGGCTGGTGCGCCCACGGCCTGGCGTCGTGGTGGCTGATCCTCCGGGACCTCGAGGCCGACCCCGCCGGTCGCCACATCCTGGGCTGACGCGACGATCGGATCAGAAAACCTGACAACGAGATTGTCAGGTTTGGGTGGCGGCCGTATCCTGCGGGGATGGCGTTGGACCCGAACCGCTGGACCCTGAAGACCCAAGAGGCGTTCACGGCCGCCACCGAGGCGGCCCGCACCGCCAGCAACCCCGAGGTCACCCCCGACCACCTGCTCCTCGCCCTGCTGGGCCAGGCCGAGGGCGTCGTCCTCCCCATCGTCGAGAAGGTCGGGCTCCAGCCGCTCGTCGTGCGCAACGCGGCCCAGGACCGCCTGTCCAAGCTGCCCAAGGCCTACGGCAGCGAGGTCCGCATGGGCCGCGAGCTCACCCAGGTCATGGATGCGGCCGACGCCGTGCGCCTCGAGCTCACCGACGAGTACCTCTCGACCGAGCACATCCTCATGGCCCTGGCCGATCGGCTCCAGGTCGGCCAGGACGCCCTGCTCACCGCCCTGCGGGAGATCCGGGGCAGCCACCGAGTCACCAGCCAGAACCCCGAGGCCAGCTACCAGGCGCTCGAGCAGTACGGCCGCGACCTCACCGAGGCGGCCCGCCAGGGCAAGCTCGACCCGGTCATCGGGCGCGACGAGGAGATCCGGCGCACGATCCAGGTCCTCAGCCGCCGCACCAAGAACAACCCGGTGCTGATCGGCGAGCCGGGCGTGGGCAAGACGGCCATCGTCGAGGGCCTCGCCCGCCGCATCGTCGAGGGCGACGTGCCCGAGGGGCTCAAGAACCGCCGGGTCATCAGCCTCGACATGGGTGGCCTCGTCGCCGGGGCCAAGTACCGGGGTGAGTTCGAGGAGCGGCTCAAGGCCGTCCTCAAGGAGATCACCGACGCCGAGGGCGAGGTCATCACCTTCATCGACGAGCTCCACACCATCGTCGGCGCGGGCAAGGCCGAGGGGGCCATGGACGCCGGCAACATGATCAAGCCGATGCTGGCCCGGGGCGAGCTCCGGCTCATCGGCGCCACCACCCTCGACGAGTACCGGAAGTTCATCGAGACCGACGCCGCCCTCGAGCGCCGCTTCCAGCAGGTGTTCGTCGGCCAGCCCAGCGTCGAGGACACCATCGCCATCCTCCGCGGGCTCAAGGAGCGCTACGAGGTCCACCACGGCGTCCGCATCAAGGACTCGGCGCTGGTCGCCGCGGCCGTGCTGTCGGACCGCTACCTCACCGGGCGCTTCCTGCCCGACAAGGCCATCGACCTGATGGACGAGGCGGCCTCGAAGCTGCGCATCGAGATCGACTCGCTCCCCACCGAGATCGACGTCGTCGAGCGGCGCATCCGCCAGCTCGAGATCGAGCGCGTGGCCCTGGCCAAGGAGAGCGACAAGGTCTCCGAGGAGCGGCTGGCCGCCCTCGACGAGGAGCTGGCGAACCTCCAGGAGCAGTCCTCGGGCATGAAGGCGCACTGGCAGGCCGAGAAGGAGGCCATCGAGGACATCCGCGAGCTCAAGGAGTCGCTGGAGGCGCGGCGCTCCGAGCTCGAGCGCGAGCCCGACCTCGAGAAGGCGGCCGAGATCCGCTACGGCCAGATCCCCGCCCTCGAGAAGCAGGTCGAGGTGGCCTCGGCCCGGCTCGACGAGCTGCAGGAGACCTCCAAGATGCTCAAGGAGGAGGTCGACGAGGACGACGTCGCCGGCATCGTGGCGGCGTGGACCGGCATCCCCGCCAGCCGGATGATGGAGGGCGAGATGGCCAAGCTCGTCCGCATGGAGGACGTGCTCCACGCCCGGGTCGTCGGCCAGGACGAGGCCGTCACCGCCGTGGCCAACGCCATCCGCCGCAGCCGGGCCGGGCTGTCGGACCCCGACCGCCCCATCGGCTCGTTCCTGTTCCTCGGCCCCACCGGCGTGGGCAAGACCGAGCTGGCCCGCACCCTGGCCGAGTTCCTCTTCGACGACGCCAAGGCCATGGTTCGCATCGACATGAGCGAGTACATGGAGAAGCACACCGTGTCCCGGCTCATCGGGGCGCCCCCGGGCTACGTCGGCTACGGCGAGGGCGGCCAGCTCACCGAGGCCGTCCGCCGGCGGCCCTACTCGGTCATCCTCCTCGACGAGATCGAGAAGGCCCACCCCGACGTGTTCAACGTGATGCTCCAGGTCTTCGACGAGGGCCGGCTCACCGACGGCCAGGGCCGCACGGTCGACTTCACCAACACCGTGCTGATCATGACGTCGAACCTGCCCGGCGACCCCCGGGACTTCTTCAAGCCCGAGTTCATCAACCGGGTCGACGACATCGTCCGGTTCCGGGCCCTCACCGAGGACGACCTGACCCACATCGTGCTGATCCAGCTGGAGTCGCTCCGCAAGCGGCTGGAGGAGCGGCGCATCGGTCTCGAGGTCGACGACGAGGCCCTGGCCCTGCTGGCCAAGGAGGGCTTCGACCCCGCCTACGGCGCCCGGCCCCTCAAGCGGGTCATCCAGCGTGAGGTCGGCGACCGCCTGGCCGTCTCGATCCTCGAGGGCAAGGTCACCGACGGCGACACCGTCAGGGTGGCCGTCGACGCCCACGGCGACATCACCGTCACCGTCTGACCGTCAGTTCCCCACCAGCTCGGCCAGCCATTGCCGCGACGGGTGGCAACCAGGTCGCGGTTCTTGGTGGTCAGAGGTCGCGTTCAGGTGGTGTCGAGGGGTTCTTGGTTGTCAGAGGTCGCGAAAACGCGACCGTTCCCAACCAGGAACCTGGGAACGCGACCGGCGGCAACCAAGAAGACGTTCCTGGTTGCCGTGGGTCGCGCCCGCGACGGTGTGGAGAGGCGTCGTGGTCGGCGCCGCCATGCCCGCCCGCCGGGCCAGCTCGGCCTGGAGCGTTCACCTGGGGGGCGTTGATCGGGGCGGGGGCGGTCGCTACGGTCGAACGGCCGGCGCGAAGGCGCAGAGATGGGACGACGGATCGTGACCCGGGGGACGGGCGTGCTGATCGTCGCGACCCTCGTCGGGCTGGTGCCCGGTTCGCCGCCGGCCGGTGCCGAGGCCCGCACCGTCGACCGGACCGTCACCTCCACGCCCGCCGGCGAGCTGACGTCGACGACGCTGGCCGTGGACGCCACGACCGCGGCCACGGCCCGTCGGACGGGGAGCCCGGTCGAGGTCGCCGTCGGCACCGGGACCCAGATGGTCGGCGTCTCGTGGGCGGGAGACGACGACGTCGAGGTCCAGGTCGCCCCGCCCGAGGGCGACGGCTGGGGCCCGTGGACCGACCTCCACGCCGACGATGCGCCCGACGTGGGCACGAGCACGGCGCGCACCGGTGTCGGGCCGCTGTGGCTGGGCGCCACTGGGGTCGACCGGGTGGCGGTGCGGGTCGTGGCCGGGGCCCCGTCCGACCTGCGGGTCGAGGCCATGCGCTTCACCTCCTCCGGCTCGAGCCGGGCCGTCAGCGCCGACCAGCCCGCCACGCCGGCCGGCGGCCCGACCATCGCCACCCGGGCGGCCTGGGCCCCCGGTGGCTGGCAGGGCGGGCGCGCCGGCTGCACCCCGGCTCCGACGGTGATGAGCGCCCTGCGCTTCGCCGTGGTCCACCACACCGACGGCACCAACACGTACCGCGCCGCCGACGTCCCCGGGATCCTCGCCGGCATCTATCGCTTCCACACCGCCACCAACGGCTGGTGCGACATCGCCTACAACCTCTTCGTCGACCGCTTCGGCACGGTGTGGGAGGGCCGGACCGGTGGGCTCAGCGCGCCGATCATGGGGGGCCACGCCAAGGGCTTCAACACCAACAGCGTCGGGGTGGCCCTGATCGGGACGCACGGCAGCACCGCCCCCAGCGCCGCCTCCATGACCGCCCTGCGCGACGTGCTGGCGTGGAAGCTGGGGTCGCACGGCGTCGATCCCCGCACCACCACCCCCATCGTCAGCCAGGGGAGCCCGCGGTACCCGGCGGGCCAGACGGTCGTCCTGCCGACGATCCAGGGCCACCGCGACAGCGGGCTCACGGCCTGCCCGGGCAACCTCCTGTACTCCCGGTTGCCGGGTCTGCGCACCGACGTGGCCGCCCGGATCGCCGCCACCAACGCCCCCGCCACCTGGCGGCCGTCCACCACCGGCGCCGCCTTCTTCGGGCGCATCGACGACGCCGCCCTCGGCCGGCGGGCGCCCAACGGCCGGGCCGGTCACTTCACCAGCCTGGTGACCCGCGACGGGTGGCCCCGCGACCCCCTGGCCAGCGCCATCGTGCTCAGCCCCGAGACCGACACCCGGGTGGGTGGGGTCGACCGGCTCTACCGGGCCGCCTTCGGGCGCGAGGCCGAGACCGGCGGGCTGCGCTACTGGGTCGGGCGGCGCGACGACGGGATGACGCTCACGTCGATGGCCCGCCAGTTCAGCGGCACGCCGGAGTTCCGGCAGGCCTACGACGCCCTCGACGACACCGCCTTCGTCACCGCCATCTACCGCAACATCCTGGGTCGTGACCCCGAGGCCAGCGGGCGCGACTACTGGGTCGGCCGGCTCGCCGGCGGCATGCCCCGGCACCAGCTGCTGGCCTCGTTCTCGGAGTCGGCCGAGCACCGGGCCCGGGCCCGCATCCCGGGCACGATCACCCGCGCCTACTTCGTGCTGCTCGACCGGGCGGCCAGCGCCGGCGAGCGGTCGACGTGGACGGCCCACCTCTCCGGCGGCGGGGCCGACGCCGACGTCGTCGCC
>DASVEC010000143.1:0-3032 GCA_036380755.1 Iamia sp.
CGTGGACGCCGACGGTGTGCTCCGGGTCCACCCGCTGGTGGGCTCTGCCCTGGCATCGGTCGACCGGACCCGTCCGATGGTTGAGATGCGGAGACCACGAGGTGCCAGGCACCTCGTGGTCCGGCCGCCCGGCGGGGAGGCCGTCGGTTCGCCGATCGACGACCTGCGGGGGATCGAGGCGCTGGCCCTGGCCACCCTGGCCGCCGACGCCCTCGGTGTCGCCGGCCGGGCCCTCGACCTCGCCGTGGCCCACGCCCGCCAGCGCGAGCAGTTCGGCCGGCCCATCGGGTCGTTCCAGGCCGTCCAGCACCTGCTGGCCGATGCCGCCGTCCTGGTCGAGGGGATGCGCAGCTGCACCTGGCACGCGGCGTGGGCGGCCTCGGCCCTCGAGCCGGCCGGTGCCCTGCTCGCCGCCCGCCAGGCCAAGGCCTGGTGCGGCCGGGGCGCCCGCCGGGTGGTCGAGATCGCCGTGCAGTGCCTGGGCGGCATCGCCATCACCCACGAGCACCCGGCCCACCTCCTGCTCCGGCGGGCCCTCCTCGACGACGCCCTCTTCGGCACCGCCGCCACCCACCTCACCGAACTGGCGATCAGATTCCCCGAAGGGCAGGGGAATCTGATCGCCAGTTCGGGAGGGGGTGGGGGTGGGTTGGACTACGCCGACTCGGTGGAGGAGGCCGACCTGCGGCGGCGGTTGCGGGGGTGGCTGGAGACCGTCGAGCACGACGGCGACGGGGACGATCCCGAGGTGCGGCACCGCTGGCACCGGGTCCTGGCCGAGGCCGGCTGGGTCGGGCTGTCGTTGCAGGGCGGCACGGTCGTCGACGAGGCCATCGTCAACGAGGAGCTGGCCCGGGCCGGCGCCCCGCCGGCGCCACCGATCGGTCACCTGGCCCACGCCATCCGGCTCTACGGCCGCGACGACCAGCGCCGGGCGCTCCTTCCCCCGCTCCTCGCCGGCACCGAGCGCTGGTGCCAGGGCTTCAGCGAGCCCGGCGCCGGGAGCGACCTGGCCGCCATCGCCACCCGGGCCGAGCTCGGCGACGACGGCCGCTACCGGGTCACCGGCCAGAAGGTGTGGACCAGCGAGGCGGTCTGGGCCGATCACTGCCTGCTCCTGGCCCGCACCGAGCCCGACGAGCCCGCCCACCGGGGGTTGTCGATGCTGGTGGTGCCCATGCGCGCGCCCGGCGTCGACGTCCGCCCCATCACCACCGCCTACGGCACCCACGAGTTCGCCGAGGTCTTCCTCGACGACGTCGTGGTGCCGGCCGACGACCTCCTCGGCCGTCCGGGCCAGGGCTGGGAGATCGCCATGGCGCTGCTCGGCTTCGAGCGGGGTCCGTCCGACATCGGCTGGACGGCCCGGCTGGGCCGCCGGCTGGCCGATCTCGAGGCGTCGGTGCGCGACGGGCGGCGTGAGGCCACGCCGGTGCAGCGCCAGGCGCTGGCCGAGGCCTGGTGCGACCTGGAGACCCTGCGGCTCCACGTCCTGCGAACGACCCACGCCCGGCGTGACGGCCGCGCCCCCGGTCCCGAGGGCTCGATCGACAAGCTGCTCATGATCGAGGCCGACCAGCGCCTGGGCCACGTCGTCCTCGACCTCCTCGGCGCCGAGGCCGTGCTCGACGAGAGCGCGGCCTTCCCCGGCTACGTCTGGTCGCGGGCCCAGTCGATCTTCGGCGGCACCCAGCAGGTCCAGCGCACCATCGTCGCCACCCGCCTCCTCGGCCTCCCTAGGTCGTGAGCTGCTCGCGGAGCTTGAACTTCATGACCTTGCCGCTCGGGTTGAGGGGGAGCTCGGCGACGACGTGGACGGAGCGGGGGACCTTGAAGTTGGCCAGGCGCTCGCGGCTCCAGGCGATCACCTCGTCGGGGTCGACCTCGTGGCCGGGGACGGGGATGACGACGGCGGCGCCGACCTCCCCCAGGCGCTCGTCGGGCAGCCCGACCACCGCGACCTGAGCGATGTCGGGGTGGCGGAGCAGCTGGGCCTCGATCTCGGCCGGGTAGGCGTTGAAGCCGCCGACGATGAACATGTCCTTGATGCGGTCGGTGATCCGCAGGTTGCCGCCCTCGTCGACGAGCCCGACGTCGCCGGTGGACAGCCAGCCGTCGGCGTCGATGGCGGCGGCCGTGGCCGCGGGGTCGGCGAAGTACTCGGCCATGACGTTGAAGCCCCGCACGGTCACCTCGCCCGGCGAGCCCGGTGGCACCACCAGCCCGCCCTCGTCGACGATGCGGACCTCGACCCCGTCGAGCGGGCGACCGACCGTGTGGGCCACCACGTCGGGCGGGTCGGTGTGCGAGCACATGCTCACCGTGCCGGTGGTCTCGGTCAGCCCGTAGCCGGTGACGACGTCGTCGATCGCCAGCTCGTCGCGCATGCGCTCGATGACCGACACCGGCACCACGGCGGCGCCGGTGATCGACAGCCGCAGGCCGGACAGGTCGTACCGGCCCCGGTCGGGGTGGTCGAGGATCGCCTGGAAGACGGTGGGTGGGCCGGGCAGGACCGTGATCCGCTCGGCGGCGACGGTCGCCATCACCCGGGCCGGGTCGAAGACGGCATGCGGGACGATGGTGGCGCCGGTGAGGACGCAGGCCAGGACGACGGACTTGAGCCCGGCGGTGTGGAAGAAGGGGTAGACGGTGAGGTAGCGGTCGCCGGCCTGCAGCCCGACCGCCTCGCACCAGCTCTGGTAGGTGCGGATGCTGGCGCCGTGGGTCAGCACCGCTCCCTTGGGGGCGCCGGTCGTGCCCGAGGTGAAGATGATGTCGCTGCGGTCGTCGGGCCGGACGGCCTCGGACCGCCGGGCCACCTCGCCCGGCGTCGTCGCCGAGCCGGTGGCGAGGAAGGCGTCCCAGTCCTCCAGCACGACCCGGTCCGTGCCCACGGGGACGTCGACGCCGTCGAGCTCGGCCAGCAGGTCGCGCCCCACGACGTCCGTGGACGTGAGGAGCACGCTCGCCGTCGAGGTGCGGAGGACGTGGCCCGCCTCCTCGCCCCGGTACCGGCTGTTGAGCGGGAC
>DASVEC010000144.1:0-4975 GCA_036380755.1 Iamia sp.
GTAGAGGCTGAACACGGCGACGATCGGGACCATCCACGTCCAGATCGACTGCCGGAAGACCCGCAGGTTGGTGGCCCACTTGCGCGACACGGTGGTGGTGAAGCTCGACGGGTCGTCGAACGCGTCGGCGACGAACCGACCCAGGTGGGTGCGGGAGTCGGACGGGCGGAGCAGGTCGATCCCGGTGGCCAGGGCGAGCACGATCGCGGTGGCCGCGCCGGCGATGAGGACCGTGCGCCAGGTGAGGCGGCGACCGCCGAGGGCGAGCACGACGAGGCCGTAGACGGGCACGAGGCTCAAGATCCCCCCCACGTCGGCTCCCAACCAAGGTGCCCCGTCGACGATGACGACGAGGGCCAGGAGCGCCGCGGCAGCAGCCACCGCCGGGCGCGACGAACGCCGTCGGGCGCACAGGACGATGGCGGTGACGAGGGCGGAGGCGGCCAAGACGGCGTAGGCGGTGTTGCCGTAGCCGGTGAACCGGGCCGCGGTGTGGGGCGAGTAGCCCAGGACGCTCGAGGTCTGGAGCCGGGCGCCGAGGGCCACGTCGGCGATGAGCAGCACCACCGTCGAGGTGGTGATGATCGACAGCGACGTCAGCGCGTGGCCCTTGGCCCGACCGGCCAGCACCGCCACCAGACCCGCGACCAGCCACGTGAGCAGGTGCGTGCCCGCGCCCCACGTCATGGCCACCGGCACCATGCGGACGACGAAGGTGGCGAGCGGCCACGCCGCGAAGGTCAGGACGAGGATGCGGAGGAACCGGGCCAGCCGCCACGTCGGATCGGTGGCGGTGAGGGTGAAGATGGCGAACAGGTAGGCGATGGCCTGGACGACGATGAACGTCAGGGCCATCGGGTAGTAGATCTCCTCGCGCCCGGCGGCGACGTCGTTGACCTGCACGAGGGCGTCGAGGTCGGCGGACCCGTCCTGGTACCGGAGGGGCCGGCCGATCATCCCCTCGGGGGTGTCGGCACCGAGCACGTCGAGCACGGTCGTCGGGATGTCGGTCAGCGTGATGAGCGAGTCGCGGTTGGTCGACGTCGAGTGCAGGCGCCCGGGCCGCACGCCCGAGCCGTAGGCCACCGCGGGGGTCAGCTCCCACCGGGGCGAGGGCGGGGTCATCCCCAGCACCAGCAGCAGGGTGTCCTCGGGCAGCTCGTCCACCACCGCACCGAGGATGGCGTCGGTGCGGGCCAGGGACTCGAGCCGCAGGCGCTCGTACTGGTCGGTGCCGACCAGCGGGGCGTAGGCGCTGACCCGGTCCATCTCGCCCGGGTCGAGGACCGTGAGGTCGGCGTCGGCCATGGCCCGCCGGGCCTCGGCCATGAACGCGTCCGGGTCGACGGACAGGCCGAACGGAGCGTCGGGGTCGTCGCGGAGCAGGGCGCTCCCGATGGTGCCCGAGTCGACGCTGCCGGCCGGGTCCATCACCGCCATGGCCGCCGGCCGGCTGATGAGCACCTCGCCGGTCTCGGACCGCCGGTCGCCGTTGCCGACGACGGCACCGGTCAACCCGGCGTCGTGGAGCGCCTCGGCGAGGGCGCCGGGCCGGCTGGGCACCCCGGCCCCGGCGAGACGGCGGGCGGCCGCCCCCGACGGGATGACGATCTCGCCCTCGACGGGCATGCCCGAACGCCGCTCGGCCACCTCGGCGGCGGTGGAGCCCTCGAGCCGGGCGTTGCTGGGGTAGGCCTCGGCCGCGGCGGGCAGGTCGAGGACCCGGGCCCCGGCCGACACGGTCGCGTACGCCTCCAGCGACGTGGGGTGGCCGCCGAGGGTCCGCACCGTCATGGCGGCCATGGCCCCCTCGTCGACGAGACGGTCGAGGTTGGGGGCGCGGCCGGTGCCGATGTCGTCCATGCCCAGGCGGGGGAGGCCGAACACGACGACCGACCGGGTGCCGGGCTCGGCCGGTTCGCTCGCCACCGACGTGGCCGCGGCGGTGAGGTAGGTGACGCCGACGGCGAGCAGGAAGAGGGCGACGATGCCGGCGATGCGGGCGCGGGCGCTGATCACCCGGGGCCACGCCGACCGCAGGATGTCGATGCCTTGACGGGCCCGGTGGACGACACCGGCCCACGAGCCGCCGGTGTGCCGGTGGTCCATCGGGACCTCGACCTCGACGAGCCGGGCGCCGGCCCGGAGGGCGTCGATGGTCATCGCCACCTCGAGCCCGAAGCGATCGGCGGCCGTCAACCCGACGAGCAGCTCGCGCCGCACGGCCCGCTGGCCGGACAGCGGCTCGCGCATCTCGCGCCCGGTGGCCCGGCGGATCGCGGCCGCGGCCATCGCCTTCACCCGGCCGGCACCGCCGCGCCCCGCCGCCGGGGGGAAGACGCCGACGGTGAGATCGGCCTCGTCGGTCAGGACCGGCTCGAGCAAGAGGTGGGCGGCCGAGGCCGTCTCGGCCAGGTCGGCGTCGATCAGCAGGTAGACGTCGGCGTCGGGCGTGGCGTCGACCCCGGCGAGGACGGCGCCGCCCTTGCCCCGGTTGATCGGGAGCCGCAGGACCTCGGCTCCGGCCCGGCGGGCCGCGGTCGCGGTGTCGTCGACGGACCCGTCATCGACCACCAGGACCCGGTCGACCTCGTCGAGCGCCCGCAGCGCGGCGACCGTGGCGGCGATGTCGTCGACCCGATCCTTCGCCGGCACCAGGGCGACGACGACCGGGCCAGGCACCCAGGCAGGGTGCCACCTCGGGTGAACGGGATCCAAGCAGGTGGGGTCGCCTCAGCGACCGTGAGGGAACGGGCCCGTGACCTCGTAGGTGCGACCGGGGTCGCGTTGGGAGCTGAAGTAGAGCCGGGTGCCGTCGGGCGAGAACGCCGGGCCGGTGATCTCCGATCCCTCGACGCCGGTCACCTGGCAGACCTGCTCGATGATCCCGTCGGGGCCGAGGCGGACGATGTCCATCGTGTCGCCGTCCTCGGCGATGTAGCGGTCGCCCATGGCATCGACCGTGATGTTGTCGACGCCCCTCAGCAGCGGTTGGCCCGCCTCGTCGAGCGCCTCGGTGGTGGCGACGTCGTAGACGACCTCGACGTCCTGGCCGTCGAGGGCCCAGATCCGGTTGTCGCCCTTGGTCGAGAGGTAGGTCGTCCCCTCGAAGTGGGCCAGCCCCTCACCTCCGTTGAACCGGACGACATCGGCGACCTGATCCTTGGTCGGCGTCCCGGCACCGAGCACGCCGTCGGG
The DNA here is from genome assembly GCA_036380755.1 of Iamia sp. Lineage (GTDB taxonomy): Bacteria > Actinomycetota > Acidimicrobiia > Acidimicrobiales > Iamiaceae > Iamia. Next base: position 3,199 of record DASVEC010000144.1, read on the forward strand.
GTCGGGCAGCGGCTCCCACCGGCGGCTGCCCTCGGGACCGGCCAGCACGGCGAGCTCGCCCTCGTCGAGGCTCGGCCACGCGCTCGGCGTGAACCGGTACAGCGCGCCGTCGGGCTCGTCCTCGCTGAGGTACAGCACCTCGGCCTCGGGGTCGACGGTCACGGCCTCGTGCTTGAAGGTGCCGAGGGCGGGCCGGACCTCGGCCGGCACCTCGCCGAGCGGATCGCACTCCCAGACCCGCCCGTTGCCGACCTCCTCGCACGTCAGCCAGGTGCCCCACGGCGTCGCCCCACCAGCGCAGTTGATGAAGGTGCCCTCGCAGATCCGGCCGGCGGCGACGATCTCGCCGTCGGCGTCGAAGCGGACCATCCCGGCCCCGCCGGCGGCAGCGTCCTCGCAGTTCGAGGTGTAGATCCAGCCGCCGTCGTCCTGGGGGAAGACGGCGCCACCGTCGGGGCTGACGTGCCAGGTGTAGCCGGTGTCGGCCACCGGCTCGCCGGTGGTGGCGACGATCCGCGACGTGAAGCCCTCGGGCAGGCGCACGCCGTTGGCGTCGGGCTCGCCCAGGGGTCCCAGCCGGACCGGGGCGGGGGCGGTGGTCGTGGTGCTGGCCGTCGTCGCCGGTCCGGTCGTGGTGGTCGTCCCGGAGCTGGTCCCGCCCCCGTCGTCGTCGCTGCAGCCGGCCACCCACGGCAGCACCGCGGTCGAGACCAGCCCCATCCCCATCAGGCGCAGCACGCGCCGCCGATCCATGTCCTGGTCCCCTGGTGTCACGGGCGGGGACGGTAGCCCGCAGGTGAACGGAGAGTGAACGGACGACAGCGTTACGCCTTGGTGATCGGGGCCCAGGCGAGGAGGAGGACCTTCTCGCCCTCGCTGGGGAACCGGACGGTGATCTCGGTCTTGTCGCCCTGGCCCTGCAGGTCGAGCACCACGCCCTCGCCCCACTTGGCGTGGCGGACGTCGTCGCCGATGCGGATGCCGTGGGCCGCGACCGGGGCGGCGGCCGCGCTCTGGCCCGCCTCGATGGCGGCGTCGACCTGCATCTGGCGCGCCGCCTCCCGCCGGGCCCGGGCCGGGCTGATCCCGTCGCCCCGATCGCGCCCCAGCGACGTGGGCCGGCTGGCGCCGCTCGCGCCCCAGCTGGCGCTTCCGCCCCGCGACGACCGGCGGCGGCCCTGGATCTCGGTGACGAGCTCGCTCGGGATCTCCTCGAGGAACCGGCTCGGCGGGTTGTACTGCGTGGCCCCGAACATGGTGCGGGCCCAGGCGTGGCTCACGTGGAGCATCTCGCGGGCCCGGGTGATGCCGACGTAGGCGAGCCGCCGCTCCTCCTCCAGCTCGGCCGGCTCGGTGAGGGCCCGGATGTGGGGGAAGACGCCGTCCTCCATCCCGATGATGAACACGATCGGGAACTCCAGGCCCTTGGCCGAGTGCAGGGTCATCAGCACGACCTGCGACTCGTCGGGGTCGAGCTCGTCGGTGTCGGACACCAGGCTGATCTGCTCGAGGAAGGCGTCGACGTCCTCGACCTCCTGGGCCGCGCCGACCAGCTCGGCCAGGTTCTCGATCCGGCCCTCGGCCTCGATCGAGTGCTCGGCCCGCAGCTCGGCCACGTAGCCGCTCTTGTCGAGGCAGACCTCGAGCATCCGGGCCGGGCCCTCGTCGCGGACTTCGGCGGCCTCGTCGATGATGGCGAGGAAGGTGGCGATGCCGTTGACGGCCCGGCCCCCGATGCCGGTCTCGTCGGCCCGGCGCAGCGCCTCCAGGAAGGTGA
>DASVEC010000145.1:0-7269 GCA_036380755.1 Iamia sp.
TGCCAGGCCGGCATGATCACCCGGCCGGTGCGCGAGCGCCCGGCCGAGCAGGTGCGCACCATGGTCCAGCAAGGCCTGCGCCGCACCGGCTACGACGAGGTCGCCCTCACCAGCCTGTCGACCGCCGACTTCAGCGGCATCAACGAGGTCGTCGACGACATCGCCGGCTGCGGCGACGTCTCCGTGAGCCTGCCCAGCCTTCGCGTCGACGCGTTCACCGTCGGGCTGGCCGCCGAGATCCAAAAGGCCCGACGCACCGGCCTCACCTTCGCGCCCGAGGCGGGCACGTGGCGCATGCGCCAGGTCATCAACAAGCTCATCAGCGAGGACGACCTCTACGGCGCCGTCGAGTCGGCCTACTCGCAGGGCTGGCGGCGCATGAAGCTCTACTTCCTGATCGGGCTCCCCACCGAGACCGACGAGGACACCCTCGGCATCGCCGAGCTGGCCCGCAACTGCGTCGCCCTGGGCAAGAAGCACCACAAGAACCCGAGCGTGACGGTGAGCGTGGGCGGCTTCGTGCCCAAGCCCTTCACCCCGTTCCAGTGGTTCGGCCAGAACACCCGCGAGGAGCTGCAGCGCAAGGTCAACCTGCTGCGCGACGCCACCCGGCGCGACCACGGCATCCAGCTCAAGTGGCACGACCCCAAGGCCACGACGGTCGAGGGGATCATGTCCCGCGGCGACCGCCGGCTGGCCGACGTCATCGAGGACGTCTGGCGCCACGGCGGCACGTTCCAGGAGTGGAGCGAGAAGTTCGACCTCCAGCTGTGGCTCGACGCCCTCGAGCGCAACGGCCTCACCGTGGAGGAGCTCGTCTACCGGCACCGCACCGAGGACGAGGCCCTGCCGTGGGACCACCTCTCCGCCGGGCTCCACAAGGACTTCCTCTGGCAGGACTGGCGCGACGCCCTCGACGAGGTCGGGCTCGAGGACTGCCGCTGGACGCCCTGCTACGACTGCGGCGCCTGCACCGGCTACGGCATCGAGCACGTGGTGGCCAACGCCACCCCGCCCGCCGGGGGCAGCCAGGGCACCGGGCGCGCCGTCGCCGTCACCCTCGGGTCGAAGCCGGTGGGAGCGCCGGCATGACCGACACCGTGACCGACGCCGTGACCGACGTCCCGACCCCGCCCAAGGGCCCCGGACCCCTCCAGCTGGTGAAGATCCGCCTGCGGTTCTCCAAGCTGGGCAAGATCCGCTTCACCAGCCACCGCGACGTGGCCCGCATCTGGGAGCGGGCGCTCCGCCGCGTCCAGCTCCCCGTCGCCCGTTCGCAGGGCTTCTCGCCCCGCCCCAAGCTCCACTTCGGCCTGGCCCTGTCCACGGGGCACGAGTCCCTGGCCGAGTACCTCGACGTCGACCTGGTCGAGGGCACGACCGTCGACCTCGCCTCCCTGCCGGACCTCCTCACCCCCGCGCTGCCCCGTGGCCTCACGGCCACGGCCGCCGGTGAGGTCCCGCCCGGCACCCCGTCGCTCCAGCACGCCGTCACCAGCAGTCGCTGGGAGATCGAGGTTGGCGGCCTCGACCTCCCGACGCTCGCGGCGCGATCCGAGGCCCTCCTCGCCGCGCCCGAGCTGGTGATGACCCGCCAGCGCAAGGGCAAGGACGTCATCGACGACGTCCGCGCCCACCTGCACCGCCTCCAGGCCGTCGACCGCGACGGCGTCCCCCTGCTCATCGCCGAGCTGGGGGCGCAGAACCGCGGCCTCCGGCCCAGCGAGCTCATCGTCCTCCTGGGCGACGAGGCGCGCGAGGTGCGCGTGTGCAGGACCCACCAGTTCACAGAGCACGACGGCATCCGGTCCGAACCCCTCGGGGTCGCCGACCCGATGCCTGCTCCGCACGCCGAGGTGCGTGCGTCATGAGAAGGGATCCCACCCATGACCGATGCCGACCAGACCCCCCGCGGGTCGACGGCCCCATCCTCCGAGACCACCCCCCGGCCTGAGCCGCCGGCCTCCGGCGCCGCATCTGCATCCGAGGCGAAGGGCGACCGCCCGTCGTCGTCCGCCGGCGGCGGCGGCGGTGACGCGACCCCCGGCGAAGGTTCGTCGGGCGGTGGCCGTCGCCGCCGAGGCTCGCGAGGCGGCCGCGGCCGTTCCGGCGGAGGCGGAGGCGACACGTCCGGCGAGACCGCCGGCGGTCGGGCCGCGGGCGGATCGCCCCCGGGCGACGCCGGCCCGGGCACCAGCGCCCCTCGGCCCGCCGCCGAGGCTCCGGCGGGTGGGCCTCCGGCCCGCCCCAAGATCGGCGACACCCGTCCCGCCCCACCGGCCGACGCCGGCGGGGGTGGCGGCGCGGCCCCGACCGACGGCTCCGGCGACGGCGCCTCCCCGGCCCGCAAGCGGCGCCGGCGCGGCGGCCGCGGCCGGGGCAAGGGCGGCCAGGGCGGTGGTGCGTCGGGCGCCGGCGACGGCCGGAACGGTGGCTCCGGCGGGGGCGGGAACGCCAACGCCAACGGCGGCGGTCGCCAGGGCGGCCGGGGCGAGGGCCGGAACCAGGGCGGCGGCGGTCGCCAGGGCGGCCAGGGTGGCGGCGGCCAGGGCGGCGGCCGGGGGCGGGGCCAGAAGCCGGTCCAGCCCGTCACCGCCGTCACCGGCACCGCCGTCGAGCTCGACGACGACGTGCTCGCCGCCCGCCGGGGCCGCGAGCGCAAGGGCAAGGCCGTCGGCCGGTACCTCATGGCCGTCCACGTCCAGGCCGAGGCGACCCAGATCGCCATCCTCGAGGGGCGCTCGCTGATCGAGCACCAGGTCTCGCGGCCGGCCGACGACATCAGCCAGATCCACGGCAACATCTACCTGGGCAAGGTCCAGAACGTGCTGCCGGGGATGGAGGCGGCCTTCGTCGACATCGGCACGCCCAAGAACGCGGTGCTCTACCGCAGCGACGCCCGGGCCGACGACGATCTCGATCAGCCCAAGCAGCAGCGCTCGAACGCCAAGATCGAGGACATGCTGCGGGCCAAGCAGCTGATCCTCTGCCAGGTCACCAAGAACCCCATCGCCCACAAGGGCGCCCGGCTGACCCAGGAGGTCTCGCTGCCGGGCCGGTTCGTCGTCCTCGTCCCCAACAGCACGACCTACGGCATCTCCAAGCGCCTCCCCGACGACGAGCGCAAGCGGCTGCGCAACATCCTCGACAAGGTGCGGCCCAAGGGCCACGGCCTGATCGTGCGCACCGCGGCCGAGGGCGTCACCGCCTCGGAGATCGAGGCCGACGTGCTCCGGCTGGCGGGCCAGTGGCAGCAGATCGAGGCCCTCGCCGAGCGGGCCCGCAACCAGGGCCCGTCGCTCCTGTACCGCGAGCCCGACACTGCCATCCGGATGATCCGGGAGGAGCTCAACAACGACTTCCGCAAGGTCGTCATCGACGACCGGAGGCTGTTCGAGGAGGTGCTCGACTACGTCAGCAGCATCTCGCCCGAGATGGCCGAGCGGGTCGAGCACTACGACGCCGCCACCGAGCCCCTGCCCCTGTTCGAGAAGCACCACATCCACGAGCAGCTGCACAAGGCCCTCGACCGCAAGGTGTGGCTGCCGTCGGGCGGCTCGCTCATCATCGAGCACACCGAGGCCCTCACCGTCATCGACGTCAACACGGGCAAGAACGTGGGCAAGTCGAGCCTCGAGCAGACGGTGTTCGCCAACAACCTGGAGGCGGCCGAGGAGGTCGCCCGCCAGCTGCGGTTGCGCGACATCGGCGGCATCATCGTGATCGACTTCATCGACATGGAGGTGGCCAAGAACCGCGACGAGGTCATCAAGACCTTCCGCGACGCCCTGGCCCGTGACAAGACCCGAACCCAGGTCTTCGACATCTCCCAGCTGGGGCTGGTGGAGATGACCCGGAAGCGGATCGGCGAGGGGCTGCTCGAGTCCTTCGCCTCCGGCTGCCCCCACTGCGAGGGCCGTGGGGTCGTCATCGACACCGCGCTGCTCCCGAAGGGCTGACGTCGGGGTTGGGCGAGGGCCCCAGGCGCCACTAATCTGTTCCGTCGGCCCAGACGGGCCTCCGTTCGACCACCCGAGACGACGAGACGACCATGGATGCAGTCATCAAGACCGGCGGCAAGCAGTACCGCGTGACCGAGGGCCAGCGCCTCGAGGTCGAGCGCCTGGGCCCGGTCGACACCGAGGTCGAGCTGACCCCCCTCCTGCTCGTCGATGGCGACACGGTCCTGGCCACCCCCGATGCCCTGGCCAAGGCCACCGTCACGGCCAAGGTCGTGGGCGACGCCAAGGGCCCCAAGGTCACCGGCTTCACCTACAAGAACAAGTCGAACCAGCGGAAGCGGTGGGGCCACCGGCAGCACTACTCCACGGTCGAGATCACCGGCATCAAGAAGGGCTGAGGCGACATGTCGAAGACCAAGGGCGGCGGTTCCACCCGGAACGGCCGTGACTCGCAGAGCAAGCGCCTCGGCGTCAAGGCCTACGACGGCACCCTCGTGCCCGCCGGGTCGATCATCGTCCGCCAGCGCGGCACCCGCTTCCACCCCGGTGAGAACGTCGGGCGCGGCGGCGACGACACCCTCTTCGCCACGGCCACCGGCCGGGTGAAGTTCGGCCGCCGCCGCGGCCGCAAGCTCGTCGACATCATCCCCGCCGAGGACTGAACCCCCGTTCTTGCGACCTTGGTCCACCACTGAGGTGGATGAGGGTCGCAAGAAGCGTGGCAGCTAGTCGAAGCGGCGCTGGTAGGCGGCGGCGATGGCCACCAGGGGAGCCTCGATCGACCGCGCCCCGAGGGCGGCGGCCGCACCGGCATCGATCCCGGCGCGGGGCAGCACCCGATCGAGGATCTGGCTCCCGAGCCGGTTGCGCGCCGCCGGCGGAAGGTGACCGGCGCGCAGCAGGAACGACCGCACCAGGCGGTAGTCGTCGGGCGTGAGCCGGGTGGTGTCGAGGCGGGCCGCCCACGGCTCCCACCCCGGGTGGGGCACGAACCGGCGGGGCTGGGCCGTGTCCGCCCCCGCGCCCCGCTCCCGGATCACCACGGTGCCGGCGAGGTGGTCGCCGAGACGCTGGAACCGCTTGCTCGCGAGGGCCACGGTGACGGCCACGATGCCGAAGGTCAGCACGATCTCGACCAGGCCGACGAGCCCGCGCACGAGGGCGTGACGCAGGCGGATCGGCGCTCCCTCGACGGTGACGACCCGCAGCCCCAGGGCCATCTTCCCCGGGCTCCGGCCCTTGGTGGCGACCTCCCACGCCGTGGGCCACACGACGAGCACGAAGAACAGGCCGAAGGCGGCGATCACGGCGGCGAGGATGGCGCCGGCGTCGCTGCCGCTGGGGTCGGTGACGGCACCCAGGAGCCCGGCGACCGTGGTGATGGCGTAGAGCACGATCAGCATGGCGACCAGGTCGAGGAGGGCGGCGAGGAGCCGGCTGGCCAGCCCGGCGGCGTCGAGGTCGAGCTCGACGGCCTCGGGGGTGACGATCCGGAAGCCCTGGGTGCTGATGCGGGTACGGTACCGCCCCGGTGGACGTCGACCGCTTCATCGCCCTGCACGAGCCGGAGTGGCAGCGCACCGCCGAGCTGGCGCGCCGGGCCGGGCGCCGCCACGACCTGTCGGGGGCGGAGATCGACGAGCTCCTGCGTCGCTACCAGGACGTCACCCTCCACCTGTCGCAGGCCCGCACCACCTACCGCGACCCGGCCCTGACCCGCCGGCTGTCGACCGTGGTCGCGGCCAGCCACGCTGCCGTCCACGGCGCCCGGACGGCCCGGTTGGCCACCATCCGGCGCTTCCTCGTCGACAGCTTCCCCGCCGCGGTGTGGACCTGCCGGCGCCAGCTGGTGGCCAGCGCCGTGCTCTTCTGGGGCACGGGGATCGTGCTGGCCCTGGTGTTCTGGCTGGCACCCGACCGGCTCGACCTGGTGCTGCCCGAGAGCTACCAGGAGATCTACGCCGAGGAGGACTTCGTGTCCTACTACTCGGAGAACCCGTCGATCGTCTTCTTCAGCGGGGTGACCACCAACAACATCCAGGTGTCGGTGCTGGCCTACGCCCTCGGCGCCCTGGCCGTGTTCCCCGGGGCGCTGATCCTGTTCGACAACGGCGCCTCCCTCGGCGTGGTGGCCGGGCTCTTCCTCCAGCGGGGCGAGTTCTGGTCGGTGTTCATGGTGTACGTCCTCCCGCACGGCCTGCTGGAGCTGACCGCCATCACCGTGGCCGGGGCCGCCGGCCTGCGGGTGGGGTGGGCCATCTTCGCCCCCGGCGACCGGTCGCGGCCCGTGGCGCTGGGCGACGAGGGTCGGCGGAGCGTCACCATCGTGCTGGGCACGGCGCTGGCGTTCGTCGTGGCCGGGCTGGTCGAGGGCTTCGTCACCGGGGCGCCGGCGATCCCCCCGGCGGCCAAGATCACCGTCGGCGTGATCGTCTGGCTGGCCTTCCTGGCCTGGATCCTGGGCCGCGGGCGTCAGGCCGTGGCCGAGGGCTGGACCGGCGCCCTCGAGGAGCTCCGCCCCACCTGGGTGCCGCTCGACCCCCTGGCCCCCGTCAGCCCGAACGACAAGAAGGGGCCAGACCCCTACTGAACCTCAGCGGGCGTGGAGGTAGGTGTCGACGAGACGGCCGGCGAGCTGGCCGGGGGGCGCGTCGACGACGGTGACGCCCAGGCCGCGGAGGCGGGCGGACAGGCGGGCCCGCTCGTCGAGGGCCGACGTGGCCGCCGCCCGCCGGTAGGCGGACTCGTCGTCGTCGGCGGGGGTGTCGGCCCAGCCCTGGACCTCGGGGTCGGTCACCGAGGCGACCACCACGGTCGTGTCGCGCAGCACGAGGGGGAGGGCGGGCAGCAGGGTCTGGGCCACCGTCGCCTCGGTGAGGTCGGTGGCGATCACGACCGTCGTGAGCCGCCGGTGCCGGGCCTTGGTGTGGCTGAGCGCTCGCCGGTGGTCGGTCTCGACGAGGGCGGGCTCGAGCTCGTAGGTGGCCTCGACGACCCGGGACAGCTGGTCGGGCCGGTGCGACGGGGGGAGCGACGCCCGCACCAGGTCGTCGTAGGCGACCACGCCGACGCCGTCCTCCAGCCCGGTGGCCACCGTGACCAGGGCGAACGTGGCGTCGAGCAGGTGCTCCAGACGGGGCACGTCGCTGATCCGCCCCGCCGTGGTCCGCCCCACGTCGACCAGGACCATGATCGTCTGGTTGCGCTCGGCCCGGTAGGTGCGGACGATCGGGCGGCCGGCGCGGGCGGTGGCGGCCCAGTCGATGCGGCGGAAGTCGTCGTCGGGGCTGTACTCCCGGAGCTGGTC
>DASVEC010000146.1:0-5252 GCA_036380755.1 Iamia sp.
TCCTTGTCCACTTTGGTGGCGCATGATGGCACCAGGTCGCACCGAGCGGCCGCATCGACCCAGGAGAGACCCGTGGACATCACCCTCGAGCTCGTCGCCATCCCCGTCACCGACATCGACCGGGCCAAGGCCTTCTCCGAGCAGGTCGGCTACAACGCCGACCACGACCACACGGTCAGCGACGACATCCGCTTCGTCCAGATGACCCCGCCCGGCTCGGCCTGCTCGATCGCCTTCGGCAAGGGGCTCACCGAGATGGCGCCCGGCTCGCTCGACAACATGCAGGTCTGCGTGGCCGACATCGAGGCCGCCCACGCCGACCTCAGCGGGCGGGGCATCGAGGTCAGCGAGATCAACGACATGCCGTGGGGCTCGTTCGTGTTCTTCGCCGACCCCGACGGCAACCGCTGGGCCGTCCAGCAGAAGGTCCCCCGCACCGCCGCCTGATCTCGTCCCCGGCCCGGAGCCCGCACAGCGTGGTGCCGCTCCGGGCCGGCGACGCGGACGAGGAGCGGGACGGGAGCGCGGAGGTACCGTGCCCCGTGGCCGAGCGCAGCACCCGGGACGCCCTGCTCGAGCAGGGGGCGCTGCTGTTCGCCCGGCGGGGCGTGGCGGGTGTGACGGCGAAGGAGCTCCACGCCGCGGCGGGCGCCCGCAACACCTCGGCCCTGCACTACCACTTCGGCGACCAGGAGGGTCTGGTGGCCGCCATCATCACCCTGCACGTCGATGCCATCGAGGAGCGCCGGGCCCGCCTGGTGGCCGAGATCGAGGCGTCCGATGCCTCCGGCGATCTCCGGGCCCTGGTCCGCGCCCTCGCCGCCCCCATGGCCGACGACCTCCACACGCCGCTCGGCCGCGCCCACCTCCGGTTGGTCGCCCAGGTGAGCCATCCGAGCCTGGCCTACGGCCCCGCCTTCAAGGTCTCCGACGCCCCGGCCGGCAGCCAGGTCGTGCGCTGGCTGGCGGCCGCCCTGCCCGACCTGCCCGAGGCGATCCGGCGCGAGCGCCTGGTCGCCCTGCGGGCCCAGCTCATCGGGCTGTTCGCCTTCCGGGCCACGCTCCGCGACACCTCCCCGGAGATCGGGATGGTGGGCACCGACGGGCTCTTCCTGGAGAACCTGGTGGACCTGTTGGTGGCGGGTCTCCAGGCCCCGCCGTCGAGCGAGGCGGTGGAGGCGGAGAGGGCCGAACGGCGTCGCCATCGCTCCTAATGGTAGACATTAGATCGATGACTCGAGCCCTCGTCGTGATCGTCCTCCTCCTCGCGGCCGCGTGCAGCAGCGGAGGCGAGGACACGACGGCGCCCACCACGACGACCACGACCACCGAGGCCGTCGACGACGCGGTCCTGACCCCGGAGGACATCGACGCCATGAGCGACGACGAGCTGGCGACCGAGGCCTACGTGGCCGGCTACCCGATGGTGGTGTCGATCCGCACCATGCAGCGGCTGGGCGGTCTGCTCGGCACCAACACCCTGTTCTGGCAGCCGGCGCTGTCCGGGCCGGAGAGCCGGGTGATCGTGGCGCCCAACCGCGACACCCTCTACTCGATCTCGGTCCTCGACCTGCGGGGCGGACCGCTCGTGCTCACCCTCCCGGAGGTCACCGACCGCTACTACACGTACCAGCTGCTCAGCCCGTGGACGGACTCGTTCGCCTACATCGGCACCCGCGCCACCGGGGGCCGGGCCGGCTCCTGGGTCATCGCCCCGCCGGGGTGGGAGGGCGAGGCCCCCGACGGCGCCGAGGTCATCGCGTCCCCGACCAACCAGGTCTTCCTCCTCGGCCGCTTCCTCGTCGACGACGACGCCGACGTGGCCAACGTGGCCGCCATCCGCGACCGGTCGTCGCTCGAGCCCCTGGGTGCCGCGGGCGAGCTGCCCCCGCTCGGCGAGCCCGCCGGCACCGCCCAGGACATCCCGATCGACGCCTCCTTCTTCGCCGAGCTAGCGCCCTCGCTGGCCGCCAACCCGCCACCCACCGAGGGCCAGGCCGCGCTGTGGGCCGCGGTCGAGGAGCGCCTCGGGGTCGGGCCCGACGGCGTGGCTGCGACCGCGGACACCGCCCTCCTCGACGCGGCGGCCGCCGCCGGGAGCGACCGCATCACGGCCGAGGTGGCCGAGCGGACCACGCTGGTCGACGGCTGGTCGGTGAACCGGGACATCGGGGTCTACGAGGACGACCTCGCCCTGCGGGCCTTCGTGGCCCGCGTCGGCTGGGGAGCCAACGTGCCCGAGGAGGCGGTGTACCCCGTCGCCCGCGTGGACGTCGACGGCGAGGCCCTCGACGGCAGCCGCGACTACACCATCACCTTCGCCGCCGATCAGCTCCCTCCACTCGAGGAGCTCGGGTTCTGGTCGCTGTCGGCCTACGGCGGCGACATGTTCTTCGCCCCCCACCCGTCCGGGCGCTACACGATCGGCGACCGCACGCCGGGGCTGGCCTTCGGCGACGACGGCTCGCTCACCATCACGGTGGCGCACGACGAGCCCACCGCGGAGCAGGGGGGAACCGCCAGCTGGCTCCCCGTGCCCGAGGGTCCCTTCGTGCTCATGCTCCGCCTCTACCTGCCGGCGGCGGCCATCCTCGACGGCACCTGGACCCCACCCCCCGTCGTGCCTCTCACCTGAGCCGTAGTGCTATCCAGTAGCACTCCCATGGTGCTACTTTGAAGCACTGTGTTGACCTCGCCGTTCATCTTCGACGGTCCCCTGCCGCCCGACGAGGTGGTGGGGCGCGACACCGAGCTGGCCACCTTGCGCGACCGCGCCGCCCACGGCCGCTTCGTCCTCCTCCACGCCCCGCGGCGCTACGGCAAGACGAGCCTGGTCCATCGGCTGGCCCGCGACGCCGAGACCGACCACGACCTGGCCGTGGTGATCGTCGACCTCGAGGGCGTGTTGACCCTCGACGACATCGCCCGGCGGATCCAGCACGCCTACCGGCGCCTGCCCCGGACCCCGTTCGGCCGCGCCGTCACCGCCGCCCTGTCGGCCCTGGGCACCGCGGGGGTGGCCGTCAGCCGGGGCGGGGTGTCGGTGGCGCCCCGCTCGCCGGCCGAGGCGACCCCCGTCCTCGAGCACCTGCTCCAGCTCCCCCACGAGGCCGCCGGCCGCACCGACCAGCGGGTGCTCGTCGTGCTCGACGAGTTCCAGTCGATCGCTCCCGTGCCCAACGCCGACGCCGTGCTCCGCTCGCAGATCCAGCACCAGCGCGACCGCGTCTCGTACCTTTTCTCCGGCTCCGAGCAGAGCCTGCTGCGCGCCATCTTCGCCGACCGGGCCCGACCGCTCTACGGCCAGGCGGAGCAGATCGCCCTCGGGCCGCTGCCCGACCACGTCGCCGCCGGGCTGGTCCACGACGGCTTCGCCGCCACCGACCGCGACGGCGGGGGTGCGGTGGCGCCGCTGGTGGCCACCGCCGGCGGCCACCCGCAGCGGCTGGCGTTCCTGGCCGACGCCCTCTGGCACCGCACCCCCGAGGGGGCGACGGCCGACCTCACCACGTGGGACGAGGCGCTCGTCCTGGCCATCCGGCGGGGCAACCCGGAGTTCGTGGCCGTCGAGGGCGGCCTGCCCATGACCCAGCGCAAGGTCGCCCTCCTCCTCGCCCTGGGCGAGCCACCGACCGGGGCCGCGGCCGAGCGCATGAGCCTGTCGAAGGGGGCCGCCCGGGGCGCGCTCGAGGCCCTCGTCGACAAGGGCCACGCCCACGAGCGCGATCAGCGCATCGTCCTGGTCGACCCCCTCTACGGGGCCTGGCTGAGGGACCGCTTCGGCCCCCGCGAGTAGCCCCTCAGAACCGCCAGCGGGTCTGGCTGAAGACGGCGCCCTTGCCGAAGCCGAAGATCTCGGTGGGCGCCACCGCGAAGACGTGGGCCACGATCACCGAGCCCTCGGGGCCGTGGGTGAAGGCGCCGTCGGACGGGGTGAAGCGCCAGTCCTCGCCGTACTTGGCCAACCACGCGTCGGCCAGGTGCTGCAGGCGATCGCCGTCGGTGACCCGCACGGCCCGGCCGTGGACCACCACGTCGAGACCGTCGGTCTGGGTGTTGACGCCGGTGGTGAGGGCGACCTGGTCGTTGCTCCGCAGGTTCACCGCCTTCTGCTCCTCGGGCCCGGTCGTGAAGTGGAGGGCACCGCCATCCCAGACGGCGGGGAGCGGGGTGACGTGGGGGCGCCCGTCGGCCCGCACGGTCGTGATCCACCACAGGTCGGCCGTCTCGATCAGGGGTTCGGCCGTCGCCCACGGGGTGGCGGTGGCCTCGGGGCTGCCGAAGCGGATGTCGATCTCGGTGGTGGGCTCGGTCACGGTGTCTCCTGGGGTCGGGCAAGGGGTCGACCCCCGGGCGGGCCCGGAGTGAGCGGTGCGTCAGGTGGGGGTCAGCGAATGTTCACGTCAGACACCTCATCGGCCCTGGTCAGGCGGCCGAAGGGCACCGCTCATGGATGGCAGGACGGGGACAGGAGCGCACGCGCTGGTCGAGCGGCTGATCGCGCCCGGTGGGCTGGTGGTCGTCTACCAGCCGATCGTGCGGCTGGGCGACGGCGCGGTCGTGGGCTACGAGGCCCTCAGCCGTGACCCCGAGGGGGAGCACACGCCCGACGAGCTCTTCGCCGCCGCCGCCTCGATCGACCGCAAGGTCGACGTCGAGCGGGCCTGTCTCGAGGCCATCGCCGCCGGCGGGCCGGCCCCCGCCGACACCCTGCTGTTCGTCAACGTCAGCCCGGCCCTGCTCGCCACCACCCGGTACGACGACCTCCGCTCCGCCCTGCCCCCCCGCCTCGTCCTGGAGCTGACCGAGCAGGAGGAGGTGACCGACCCCGATGCCGTGCGCACCATCCTCCAGCCGTGGGTGCGGCACGGGGCCCGGCTGGCCGTCGACGACGCCGGCGCCGGCTACTCCAGCCTCAAGCAGGTGGTCGATCTCGGGCCCGAGTTCCTCAAGGTCGATCGCTCGCTGGTGGTCGACATCCACCGCGACCGCCGGCGCCAGGCCGTGGTGGCCGCCCTGGTGGCCTTCGCCGCCGAGATCGGGGCCGACGTCATCGCCGAAGGGGTCGAGCGCCGGTCCGAGCTGGCGTGGCTGCGGAGCGCCGGGGTGACCCTCGCCCAGGGCTTCCTGCTCGCCCGGCCGGGCCCGCCGTGGCCGCCGGTCACCTCCATCGACGGGCTCGAACCGGCTCGGCCGCGGCGCCGCGGCCTGTCCCGCTCGCTCGACGCGGCGGGCACCCAGCGCGACGCCTG
>DASVEC010000147.1:0-8217 GCA_036380755.1 Iamia sp.
GACACCCGGTCGCCCCCCCGCCCGACGCACACCTCGGCCAGCCGGCGCCGGACCTCGTGCGCGGCCACCGCCACCGCCAGGTGGGCGGCCTCGTCGCGGTGAGCGGCCTCGGCGTCGGCCACCGCGGCCGCCGCCGCGGCCACCCGGGCGGCCGCCTCGACCAGGGCCCGATGGGTGGCGGCGGACTCGGTGGCCGCCCGGCGCGCCGGCTCGGGGTCGGGGCGCTCGTCGGGCAGCTCGACGCGGGCCACGTGCTCGAGGGCGGCGGCCACCCGCTGGCGCTCGACCTCCCAGTCGTCGACCCGGGCCCGCAGCCCGGCGCGGGCGACATCGTCGCGGGTGGCCTCGGCAGCCGCCGCGGTGTCGGCGAACCCGGCCTCGGCCAGAGCGGCGGAGAGGGTGGTGGCGGCGCTCTCGGCCCCCGAGGTGGCGCCGGCCAGAGCGGCCCGGGTGCGGGCCAGGTCGGCGAAGGCGTCGTGGAGCCGGGCGAGGGCGGCGGAGGCCCGCTCGGCGACGTCGCGCCCAGCCCCCACGCCGAGCACGCCCTCGGCGGCGGCCGCGGCCTCGGCGACCTGGGCGTCGAGGACGGCCAGGGCCTCGCGCTGCTCGGCGGCCCGGGCGGCGTCGGCCTCGGCCAGCCGGCGGCACTCCTCGACCGCGGCCTCGGCCGTGGCCACGGCCTGGGTCAGCTCGTCGCGGGTGGCGGCCCGGGCCCGGGCCTCGGCCAGCTCGGTCTTGGCCTCGCCGAGGCGGGTGGAGACGGCCTCGGGCCGGTCGGCGGCCTCGCCCGCCTCGGCCCGGACATCGGCCCGCGCGGCCCGCGCCACCTCGACCTGCGCGTCGGCGACGGCGCGCCGGGTGGTGGCCGCCTCGGCCGCGGCCTCGGCGGCGTCGACGTCGGCCCGGGACGGCGCACCGGGCACGGCCGGGGCGGGGGCGGGGTGCTCGTCGCCGCCGCAGACCGGGCAGGCCTCGCCCGGGACCAGCTGGGCGGCGAGCTCGGCCGCCACCCCGTCGAGGTGGGCCTGACGCTGGTCGGCGAAGGCCAGCCGGGCATCGGCCTCGGCCTGGCGCGCCGCCCACCGGCGCTCCTCGGCCTCGAGCACGTGGTCGTCGGCCGCGGGCAGGCGACGGGCGGCGGCGGACCAGGCCGCCAGCCGTTCGACCTCGGCGGCCAGGGTCGCGACCCGCTCGGCGGCGGCCGTGGCGGCCGCCAGCTGGGTGACGGCCTCCTCGCGGTCGCGGCCGGCCATCTCGGCCTTGGTGGTCCAGCCCACGGCCGACTCGGCGGCCTGGTCGGCCTGGCTCCGACCACCGGCGAGGGCGACGCGGGCGCCCTCGGCCCGCACGGCGGCGGCGGCCGCCGCCTCGACCTCGGTGGTGCGGCGGACGATGGCGGTGGCCGCGGCGGTGAGCCACTCGTCGTCGATGCCGGTGAGGGCCTCGCCGCCCAGGGCCGGACGCTGGAGGGATCCGCCCAGGGTGACGGGGCTGGAGGCCCACGCCGAGGCCGCCTCCTCGGCCGCCTCCCGCATGCGGGTCGTGGCCGTCCGCACGCCGCGGTGGGCGCGGCGGGCGGCGTCGAGCGCCGGCACCACCCGCTGGGCCCGTTCGGCCGCGGCCAGCTCGGACCGGGCCCCGTCGATCTCGAGGGCGGCGGCCCGCAGCTCGGCGTCCCAGCGCCGCAGGCCGTCGCGCTCGACCCACCGCTCGGCCGTCGACTGCACCCGGTCGGCCTCGGCCCGGGCCGCCTCGCTCGCCGTCTCGGCCGTGTCGGCCTCGGCCCGCAGGGTGGCGGCGGCCTCGGCCAGGGCGGTGGCGACGACGTCGAGCGGCGGCAGGTCGGCCTCGGGCGCGCCGGGCTCGGGGCCGACCCCCGTGAGGGCGGCCACGTCGACGACGGATCCGACGACCGGGGCGTAGGGCTCCAGCTCGGTGGCGAGACGGCGCCGGGCGGCGGCGACGGCCTGACGGCGGCCCGTCTGCTCGTGCTCGGCCTGGTCGATGGCCCGGGCCTCCTCGCGGGCGGCGAGATCGAGGTGGCGGGCCACGTCCTCGAAGCGGTGGGTGCCGAAGATGTTGGCCAGCAGCGCCTCGCGCTCGGCCGAGCTGGCCCGCAGCACCTGCTCGAAGCGGCCCTGGGGCAGGAGGACGACCCGGCGGAACTCCTCGGCGTCGAGCCCGAGGCGGGCCCGGAGGATGGCGTCGACGTCGGTGACCTTGGTGGCCACCACGTCGACACCGCCGGCCACCCGCCGCTCGAGCACCGCCTTGGTGGACGCCTGGGTCGCGCTGCCGTCGCGCTTGGTGCGCCAGCGGGGCGCCTCGCGCCGCACCGTCCACTCCTCGCCACCGAGCCGGAAGCGGAGCTCGACCCGGGGCACGGCGCCGCGGGCGTGGTCGGAGTGGAGCCGGGAGGCGGGCCGGTCGCCCGCCGTCTTGCCGTAGAGGGCGAAGCAGAGGGCGTCGAGCAGGAAGCTCTTGCCGGCGCCGGTGGGACCCCAGATCAGGAAGAGGCCTTCGTCGTCGAGCACCTCGAAGTCGACCACCTGCTGGGTGGCGAAGGGCCCGAAGGCCTCGACCTCGAGCCGCAGCGGTCTCATGCCGCACCCCATGCGTCGTCGTGGCCGTCGTGGCTCGCGGCCGCGGGGGCCGGGACCGGCACGGTCTCGGCCGTGGCCACGGCGGCGAAGGCGGCCTCGAGCAGGGCGGCCTCGTCGGCGGCGACGGGGCGGCCGAGCCGCTCGGCGAGGAAGGCGGTGGCCATGTCGATGTCGGTGACCGGGGTGGCCCGGCGGCGGGGGTCGGCCGTGGACGCCGCCGCGACCGGCCGGACGTGCTCGAGGACCAGGGTGTGGGGGAAGCGGTCGCGCAGCCGGGCCATGGCGTGGCGGGGCAGGACCTCGTCGCGCAGACGGGCCCGCACCCAGGCCCCCTCGGCGGCGCGGTGGCCGGGGTCGGCCAGCAGGGCGTCGAGCCGGCCCTCGATGGTGGCGACCGGGCGCTCGCAGCCGAGGGCCACGACCTCGGCCTCGATCGTGCCGTCGGGCGCCAGGTCGACGACCCGGACCGACGACGGCGCCGTCTCCGAGAAGGAGTAGGGCAGCAGCGAACCCGAGTAGGCGGCGCGGGGCCCGACCTCCTGGGGCCGGTGGAGGTGGCCGAGGGCGGCGTAGGTGAAGCCGTCGAACACCGACGTGGGGACCCGGTCGACCTCGCCCACGCTGAGCTCGCGCTCGCTGTCCGACGGGGCGGCGCCGGCGACGAAGGCGTGGGCCACGGCGACGGAGCGCACCGCTCCCCGCTCGGCCAGGTCGGCCCGGGCCGCGTCGAGGGCCCGGCCGAGGACCTCGTGCTGGGTGGCCCGGCGGGGGCGGCCACCGGCCCGGGGCACGAGCGGGGCGGCCAGGGGCTCCTGGTAGGGCACGGGATGGACGACGAGGTCGGGCCCGCCGTCGGTGGCCGCGACGACCACCGGAGCGGCGGCGTCGAAGCGGCCCCGGAGGGTGACGCCACCGGCCCGCAGCAGCGGATCGAGGGCGCCGACGCGGTTGGGCGAGTCGTGGTTGCCGGTGATGGCGACGACCTGGGCGCCCCCGCCCCGCAGCTCCTGCAGGACGGCGGCCAGCAGGTCGACGGCGTCGGCCGGGGGGATGGCCCGGTCGTAGAGGTCGCCGGCCACGACCACCACGTCGACGGCGTGGTCGCGGGCGATGGCGGCCACCCGGGCCAGGGCGCGCTCCTGCTCGGCCAGCAGGGCGGCGCCGTGGAAGAGGCGACCCAGGTGCCAGTCGGAGGTGTGCAGGACCCGCATGGGAACGACAGTACGGAGGGGGTACGACAGCGGGGTGGATGGTCCCGCCCCCGCGGACTCACATCGTGCCCGCCCGACCTCGCACGGTGGTGGATGCTCGGCCGCCGACGCGACGATCTCCACCAAGAACAGTTTCTTGGTGGTCAGGCGTCGCGCTTTCGCGACCGAGGCCACCAAGAACTGACCCCGACACCTTCTTGGTGGCCAGGCGTCGCGTTCTCGCGACCGAGGGCAACCAAGAACGAGCCGACGCGACCACCTCCACCAAGAAGAGGTTCTTGGTTGTCAGGCGTCGCGAGATTGGCGGGCCTAGACGGCGGGGCCCCAGACGTCGTCGCCGCGGAGGACGGTGTCGGCGCCGCCGTCGACGAAGAGGACCTGGCCGCAGATCCGGGTGGCCGCGGGCGAGGCCAGGAAGGCGATGACCCCGGCGACGTCCGCCGGCTGGCAGCGGCCCCCGAGGGGCATGGGCACGGCCGCGTCCATCAGTTCCTCCATGGCCGGATCGCCGAGGAGCGGGGCGAGCAGCGGCGTCTCGACGATGCCGGGCGCCACGGCGTTGAGGGCGATGCCGGCGCCGGCCCACTCGGCCGTCGGCGCCGAGCGCCGGACCCACCGGGCGAGCGCCCGCTTGGTCGACGGGTAGGCGACCAGCTCGTGGCCCACGAGGGCGAGGGCCACCGCCCGCTCCTCCTCCCCCGCCAGGCAGGCGTCGACCAGCTCGGGGGTGTGGGCGTTGAGGACCGACGACGAGGCCGTCACCACCACCCGGGGCGCGGCCGAGCCGGCCAGCAGCGGCCGCAGCCCGACGCACGTGGCCACCGCACCGAAGTGGTTCACCCGCACGCACAGCTCCGGTGAGGCCTGGGTCCCGGCGTTGGCGACCACGGCGTCGACGACGCCGCCGGTCGCCACCGTGACCTCCTCGACGAGCGCCCGCCGGCCCGCCGCGGTGCCCAGGTCGACGCACACCGAGGCGTCGTGCCGGTCGACGTCGACGACCCGGTGGCCCTGCGACTCCAACAGCTCGCAGGTGGCGCGGCCGATCCCCGACGCGGATCCGGTGACGACGTAGGTGCGGACCATGCCCGCAAGTAGAACACGTTCTAGTCTGGGCCGCTCATGGACTTCGGCGACACCCCCGAGGAGGCGGCCTTCCGGGCCGAGGCCCACGCCTTCCTCGCCCGTCACGCCCGTCTGCGCCAGCCCGGCGAGGAGGCGGTCGGCTTCCTCGCCGACACCGATCCCGACGTCGAGGCGACCCACATCGCCGCGGCCAAGGCGTGGCAGGCGACCCTCTACCGCGAGGGCTGGGCCGGCGTGACGTGGCCCAAGGAGCACGGCGGCCGGGGCGGCACCCTGCTCGAGGCCCTGGTGTTCGCCCAGGAGGAGGCCCGCTTCGACGTCCCGGCGTCGATCTTCGCCCAGGGCATCGGCATGGCCGGCCCCACGCTGATCGCCCACGGGACCGAGGCCCAGAGGGCCCGCTTCCTCCCGCCCATGCTCGAGGGCACCGAGGTCTGGTGCCAGCTCTTCAGCGAGCCCGGCGCCGGCTCCGACCTCGCCTCGCTCCGCACGAGCGCCGTGCGCGACGGCGACGAGCTGGTCGTCACCGGGCAGAAGGTGTGGACGTCGTCGGCCCACTTCTCCGACTGGGGCATCCTCCTCGTCCGCACCGACCCCGACGCCCCCAAGCACGAGGGCATCACCTACGTCCTGGTCGACATGCGGAGCCCGGGCATCGAGGTCCGGCCCATCCGCCAGATCAACGGGGCGTCGCACTTCAGCGAGGTCTTCCTCACCGACGTGCGGGTCCCGCTGGCCAACGTCGTGGGCGACCTGGACCGAGGCTGGGGCGTGGCCATGACCACGCTGCTGAGCGAGCGCATCGGGATCGGCTCGGGCAATCGGGACCCGCTGCGCCCGCTCGTCGAGCTCGTCCGCGCCGCGGGCAAGGAGCACGACCCGGTGGTGCGTCAGGAGCTGGCCCGCATCCACACCCGGCTGCAGGTCATCACCTACATGGGCCTGCGGGTGCAGACGGCGCTGTCGCGGGGCCAGGCGCCGGGGCCGGAGAGCTCGGTGCTCAAGCTGGCCTACTCCACCTACTGCGCGGCGCTGGCCGACTTCGCCCTCGCCGTGCTCGGACCGGAGGCGACGCTGTTCGACTACGCCACGCCGGGGGCGGCGCCCTGGCAGGGCGTCCTGCTCACCCAGTGGGCCGTCCGCATCGGCGGCGGGACCGAGCAGGTCCAGCGCAACATCATCGGCGAGCGGGCTCTCGGCCTGCCCCGCGAGCCCCGGCCCTAGCGCCCCACGGCCAGCACCAGCACAGCGGCGTCGTCGGCCACGGGGCCACCCCCGAAGGCGGCGGCCGCGGCCACCAGCTCCTCGGCCGCCTCCCGCGCCGGGCGCCCGGCGACCTCGGCCACCGTCTCGTGCAGGCTCCGGTCGCCGAACTCCTCGCCGTCGCGGCGGACCTCGCTCACCCCGTCGGTGTGCAGCACCACGACGTCGCCGACGCCCAGCGCGATCGTCCGCTCGGTGACGGCGGTGTCGGCGAAGGCACCGAGGAGACCGCCGGTGGTCGGCGCCGCCTCGACCGCGCCGTCCCGCACGACCAGCACCGGCGGGTGGCCCCCGTTGGCGTAGGTGAGCAGGGCCCCGTCGTCGGTGACCTCCAGCAGGCCGTACACGGCGGTGCAGAACCGCTCGTCGTCGCCCTCGGCGTAGATGGCCTCGTTGACGGCCTCCAGGACCTCGCCGGCGCGCAGCCCCAGCCGGGCGGCGGTGCGGACGGTGTAGCGGGTCAGGGCCGTGAGCGACGCGGCCTCGACCCCCCGGCCGCACATGTCGCCCATCACGACGCCCCAGCGGCCGGGCGAGACGGGGAAGACGTCGTAGAAGTCACCGCCGGCCTGCGAGTCGGCGGCCTTGTACGCCGCCCCGACCTCGATCCCCTCGACCGCCGGCAGGCGCGGGGCGAGGAGGATGCGCCGCACGAGGGCGGCCAGACGGGCCCGCCCGTTGAGCGCCGCCATGTTGTCGATGGCGGCGGCGGTCTGGCCGGCCACCCCGACCACCAGGCGCTCGACGTCGGGCCCGAAGCGGCCGGGCTCGGCATGACCGAAGAAGAGGCCACCGATCACCTCACCCGACGCCAGGGCCACCGGCACCGCCAGGTAGCTCCGCACCGGGAGGTGGCCCTCGGGCAGGCCGTAGTAGGGGCCGCTCTGCCCGTAGCGAGGATCGGCGGTGACGTCGTCGAGACGCACGACGTCGGTCCCGGCGAAGGTGGGGCCGAAGATCGCCGTGTTCCGGGGCAGGGGGAAGTCCTCGAAGGCCTCGCGGGGTGCGCCGGACAGGGCGTAGAGCGTGTAGCTCTCGCCCCGCTCGTCGACCTGGTTGTAGAAGAAGGCGCCGAACTGGGCCCCGGCCACCTGGGTGCCCGCGTCGGTCGCCAGCTGGACGAGCGTGGGCAGGTCGCGGCCCCGGAGCATGGCCTCGCCCACGGCGGCCAGCTTCTCGATCGTCACCCACTCGTTCTCCAGCCGGCGGCGCGACTCGCGCTCGGCCGCCGCCAGCTCGATGCGGAGCAGGGCCTCGGACGCCTCGGCCGCCAGCGTCAGGGCGAAGCGCCGCTCCTCGGCGTCGAACAGCCGCCGCTCCCGGAAGCTGAAGCGCAGGGCGCCGATCACGGTCTCGCCGGTGCGGACGGGCAGGGCGCACAGCGAGCGCGTCCCCGGCTCGAGGGTGGCCAGCGATGGGAACCGGTCGCCGGTCTCCTCCGCCGCCTCCAGCCACACCGGCTCGCCGGTGCGGAGGCACTCGGCCGCGGGGAGGTCGGCGTCGAGCTGCTCCTCCCGGAGCCGGGCCACGGCCGCATCGTCGTAGCCGAGGGTCCCGGCCACGACGAGCCGCTCGCTGTCGGCGTCGGCGCCGGCATCGAGGAGGACGGCACCACCGGATGCGCCCAGGGCGGCGACGCCCTCCCGCAGCACCACCGCGACGACGTCCTCGAAGGTGTGCGCGGTGGCCAGCGCCGTCACCACGATGTAGAGCCGCGCCGCCCGATCGGCCGCCCGGCGGGCCCGCTCCGCCGCGCCCACCTCCTCCAGCAGCCGCTCCTCGAACCGCACCGGGCGCGGGCCCGGACGCCCCTCCAGGGCCGCCCGCAGCTGGGCGACGATCTCGCCGATGTACCAGCGCCGGAAGACCCGGTGCTGCGGCGGCGTCTCGAGGGTGAGCAGCCGGTTGGCCCGGGAGTGGTCGTCGAGGGCGTCGAGGGCGTCGGCGTACTCCTGGGCGGCGTCGGCCACGTCGAGCGGGAGGTCGAGCTCGAGGACGGTGTGGGTCGCCCCGGCCCGGGCCGCCGCCGTCGCCTGCCGCTTGATCTCCTGGCG
>DASVEC010000148.1:0-7321 GCA_036380755.1 Iamia sp.
GGACGCCGGCGGGGACGTCGGCCGCGGCCGTGCCGTCCAGCAGCAGCTCGACGGCGCCGACCCGGGCCCGGGCGATCGGGTTCACGACGACCACACCGGTGCCGCCGGCCGCCTGCCCGATGGCCTTGAGGGCCCGGCCCACCAGCCCGTCGGCCACATCGATGGCCTCGTCGTAGCGGTGGAGGACGGCGTCGACGACGGGGTCGACCGAGCAGGCGCAGATCGAGTCGTGGGCGCAGTTGCGCACGACCAGGCCCCACGCCTCGTCGAGGAACGACTGGGGCCAGTCCGATGCCGAGCCGAAGAGGGCCCACAGCGGCTCGGCCCGGCGCTCCAGCCCGACCTCGGCCCGGGCGGCCCGCTGGCGGACGTCCATCCGGTTCGACGTGACGCCCATGAGGACGTTGGTGCGGGCGCCGGAGCGCATCTCGCCCACGACGAGCGGCAGCGCCTCGAGGCCCCCGTCGGACGCCGCCACCGCGGCGACCCGGGCGGCCACGTGCTCGGCCAGCGAGCAGACCCGCAGCTCCCACTCGTCGGTGATGTCGTTGGCCTCGGCCACCAGCCGGCCCAGGGCGCCCTGGGGCATGAGGTGGTCGGTGCCGTTCATCCAGAGGAGGGGGTCACCCGAGCGGGGCTCGTGCTGATCGGCCCAGTCGGCGATGCGGGCCACCAGCTCCTTGGCGTCGGCCGGGAGGAGGGCTCCGTTCGAGTAGCCGTCGGTGAGGTACTCGGCCAGGACCTCGCTGCCGTCGGGCGCCCGCCAGCGGAAGGCGGGCGCGTCGACCGAGCGGGGGATGCCCCGCCAGACCACGGCCTGCTCGAACCCGAAGCCCCGCAGCATCTGGGGCATCTGGGCGATGTGGCCGAACATGTCGGGCAGGTAGCCGAGCTCCATGGCCCCGCCGAACGCCGCCGCCCGGTCGAGACCCATCTCCATGTCGCGCACCATGGTCTCGCCCGACACCAGGAACTCGTCCATGAGGATGTACCAGGGCCCCAGGCTGAGGCGGCCGGCGCCGGCGAGACGGCGGATGCGGTCGGCCTCGTGCGGGCGGATGGCGAGGTAGTCGTCGATGACCGCCATCTGCCCGTCGAGCATGAAGTGGGCGTAGCCGGGGTCGTCGTCGAGCCGGTCGAGCAGACCGTCGACCAGATCGACCAGCCGCATGCGGAACGACTGGAACGTCCGGTACCACTCCCGGTCCCAGTGGGTGTGGGGAACGATGTCGACTCTCCGCGGGGTCATGCTGCCCACGCTAGAACGGATGCCATGTGCGACACGATGGTGGCGCTGGGCGCAGCCACGGCCGACGGTGTGACCCTGTACGCCAAGAACAGCGACCGTCCGCCCCACGAGCGGCAGGTGGTCCAGCACGTCCCGGCCCGCCGGGAGGACGTCACGGCGACGACCCACGTCGCCGTCGAGGGCCACCCCGCGCCGACCTTCGCCCTCACCGGCAGCCGCCCGACGTGGGGGTGGGGGATGGAGCACGGCGTCAACGAGGTCGGCGTCGCCATCGGCAACGAGATGATCATCACCACCGACGACCCCCGGGACGAGGTGCCGGGGCTCACCGGGATGGACCTCGTGCGCCTGGTCCTCGAGCGATCGCCCGACGCCCGCACCGGGGTCGACGTCCTCACCGCCCTGGTCGAGCACTACGGCCAGGGCGGCACTGGCCACGACCACGTCGATCTCCCGTACTGGTCGTCGTTCCTGGTCGCCGACCCGACCGCCGCCTTCGTGGTCGAGACGTCGGCCCGGACCGTTGCCGTCGAGGAGGTCGAGCGCACCCGGGCCATCTCCAACCGCACGACGATCCCGGCCTTCGACGCCCTCCATCGATCGGCCCAGGTCAGCGCCGAGCCCTTCGTCGACCCCCGCTGGGAGGCGTGCACCGCCCACGTGAGCCGCGAGCCCGTCACCGAGGCGGGGCTCCGCGAGCACCTGCGCGCCCACGTCGGCGGGGACAAGGGCTGGACCGTGTGCATGCACGTCGACCGCTTCGAGGCCACCACCGCGTCCCTGGTCACGGCGCTGCCGGCCGACGAGGCGCCGCTGGCCCGCTTCCTGCTCGGGTGGCCGTGCCGGTCGGTCTACGTGCCGTTGCTGGTCGGCCAGCCGTTCCGCGCCCCCGACCCCGAGCGCTTCGCCGCCCTGGCCGATGCGGATCGAGCGGCCCTCGACGACCTGGAGGCGGGGCTCGACGCCGCCGTCGCCGAGGGCGTGGGGCCGGGCTGGAACGACGAGGCCTGGCGGCGGGTCACGGCCGCGCTCGACGCCCTTCCGGCCCGCGCATGAGGATCGCCTTCGGCACCGACGAGGTCACGCCCGTCACCGATCTGGTGGTCGCCCACCTGCACGACCTCGGCCACGACGTCACCGTCGTCGGGGCCGGTGCGCAGTGGCCCGAGGTGGGCCGGGGCGTGGGCACCGCCGTCGCCCTGGGCGCCGCCGACCGGGGCGTCGTCTGCTGCTGGACCGGTACCGGCGTCGCCATGGCCGCCTCCAAGGTGCCGGGCGTCCGGGCCGCCCTCTGCGGCGACGCCGAGACGGCCCGCGGCGCCCGCCGCTGGAACGACGCCAACGTCGTCGCCCTCGGCCTCCGCCTCACCTCGGCGGTGGTCGCGGTCGAGGTCGTCGATGCCTTCCTGGCCACCGACGTCGACCCCGACGAGGCCCCGGTCATCGCCCGCCTGGAGGAGCAGTAGGTTCACGGCATGCCGAAGTACGTGATGCTGTCGACGCTCGGTCCCGACGGTGCCGCCCGTCTGCGGGAGGACCCGCAGCGGCTCAAGGCGGTCAACGCCGAGCTGGAGGACATGGGCGTCAAGGTGCTGGAGCAGTACGCCCTGCTCGGCCAGTTCGACTTCCTCAACATCCTCGAGGCCCCCGACGAGATGACGATGGCGCGGGTGGCCACCGCCCTCGGGGCCCGGGGCACGCTCAAGACGCTGACCCTCACCGCCATCGACGTCGACACCTACATCGACGCCCTCGGCCCCGGCGTCGGCGGCGACGCCCTGGGCCGGCCGTAGCCCTCTCGCCCTAGATCCACCACATGGAGTTGCGGCGCTCGCGGCGGACGGACTCGCGCGGCAGCGGGCGGGGGAGCAGCGAGTCGTCCCGGGTCCGGCGGATCACGTAGCCGTCCGGTCCCAGCGAGGCGACGACGTAGCCCTTGTGCCACAGGCCCTCGAAGCCGTCGCGCACCTCGACCCGGGTGCCGGGCTCGAGGACCCGGTCGCCCTTCGCCTCCGGATCGGCCATCGGGCGGACTCTAGGCGGGGGTATGTTCGGCGTCGTGCCTGCCCGCTCCACCGCCATCCGGCCGCGGCCCAAGATGCGACGGGCGCTGCAGGGCAAGGCCCCGTCGCTGGCCTTCGAGCGGGAGCTGTGGGCCGAGGGCCACGAGGTCGTGGTCGGCATCGACGAGGTCGGCCGGGGGGCCTGGGCCGGCCCGCTCACCATCGGTGCCGCCGTGCTGCCGCCCGATCGCCGGGTCAACGGCGTCCGCGACTCCAAGGCCCTCACCGAGCCCGAGCGGGAGAAGCTCTTCGACAAGGTGGCCGGCTGGTGCACGGCGTGGGCCGTGGGTCACGCCAGCGCCGAGGAGTGCGACCAGCTGGGCATGTCCGAGGCCCAGCGGCTGGCCGCCCGGCGCGCCCTCGCCGGTCTCGGGGTCACGCCCACCGCCGTGCTGCTCGACGGCAAGTGGGACTTCGTCGGCCTGGGGAACACCCGGAAGATCATCAAGGGCGACGCCAAGTGCCTGTCGATCTCCGCCGCGTCGGTGCTGGCCAAGGTCACCCGGGACCGCATCATGCGGGGCCTGGCCGACGACCACCCGTGCTTCGAGTTCGACGACAACAAGGGCTACCCGTGCCCCCGGCACAAGATGGCGCTGCGGGGCCTCGGGCCCACCGCCATCCACCGCATGAGCTGGGCCTTCGTCGACGACCTCCCCTGGTCGACCTGCGCCCGCGAGGTCGCCCTCGCCCGGCTCGCGGCCCGGGCCGCGGCCCTCGACCCGAACCAGGGCGCGCTGTTCGGCTAGCTCCAGCCGGGCGGGGTGTGGGCCTTGTCCGGGACGGGGCCGCGGGGGCGACGGCCCAGCCGGCGGGCATCGGGGTCGCGCGGGCGACGGCCCGGGGGCGCGGCGGGTGGGGTGGGCGGTCCGCCGGCGCCCTCGGGGCCCTTGGCCAGGCTGAGCGGGGGGGCCGGGGCGGGGACCGGTGTCGTCTGCGGAGCGGTCGGGCCCGGCGGGGTGCCGGTGCCGGGCGGTGTGCTGGCGGGTGTCCAGCCTCCGGCCGGCGGCACGGGACCCGTGGGGACGCCGCTGGTGGGGACGCCGCCGCTGGTGGGGACGCCGCCGCTGGGGACGCCGCCGCTGGGGACGCCCGGGGGCATCCACGGCTGCGGGTGCGGCCGGGGCTGCGAGGCGCGGTTGCGTCGGTTCGCCCGCAGGACCAGGACGACGATCAACCCGATGATCCCGACGCCGACCACACCGGCGGCCAGCGTGCCGACGACGGCGTAGATCGCCACCCGAGTGACGTCGTCGCCCAGGTCGCCCTTGCTGTCGAGACCGTCGGGACGGGTGCCCAGCTGCTCCTCGAGCTGGTCGTAGGTCCACGTCCGGGCCTCGCCGTCGATGGTCACCCGGAGCCCGTCGAAGCGCCGGGGGAAGGTGGTCCACACGACCTCGGCGGCCTGGTCCTGGGCGTCCTCCACCGAGGTGCCGGTCGGGGCGTCGGCCGAGACGACGAGCACCGAGGCGTCCGAGCGGTCCACGTTGGCCGACACGTCGGTGAAGCCCTCGTCCTGCAGATCCTCCATCAGGCCCGTCAGCGAGCTGATGGTGGAGCACGCCGCCAGGAGGGCCAGCACGGCGAGAACCACGACCAGGGCGAACCGGGCGCGAGCGGGTGCGGCCGGGGTGGAGGTGGGGGTCGATGCGGCCAAGGCGGTGGATCGCGGCCCGAGGCGGGCGGCGGGTTCGAGCCTACGG
This sequence comes from Iamia sp., assembly GCA_036380755.1. Lineage (GTDB taxonomy): Bacteria > Actinomycetota > Acidimicrobiia > Acidimicrobiales > Iamiaceae > Iamia. Next base: position 5,016 of record DASVEC010000148.1, read on the forward strand.
GGCGGGGCTCGATCGGGCCGTGCCGAGCCGTGCGGGGCGGGCGCTCCGGTGCGGGGGCCGACCGGGGTCCCTCGTAGGGTTGGCCCATGACGTTGGCGCGCCGGACCCGGGCTCTCGCCCTCGCCCTCTGCGGCTGGACCCTCTTCACCTGGATCACCCGGGTGCCGCTCCTGGTGAGCGGGGACGAGAGCGCGCTCGGCCTGATCCCGGTCGTCGTCTTCGTCGCCGGCGGCATCGCCGTCGGGGTGGCGGTGCTGCGGCGCCTCGACGGCGCCGGCACGGCCGTCGTGGCCTTGGCGGCGTGGACCGTCGCCTACTGGGCCGTGCGGCTGGCCCTCATCGCCACCAACGGCCACGAGGTCGCCTTCGTCGTCGTCCACGCCGTGCTGGGCCTGGTCGCCGGGACCCTGGCCGTCCTCGCCGGCCGGGCCGTCCTGGCCGACGGCGCCGGCCCCGCCTGGGCCCGCCGCTCCCTCGCCTAGGACGTCGTCAGGTCGACGTCGAGGGCGAGGGTCAGGCAGCGGCAGGCGCCGCCGGCCTTGAGGAACTCGCCGACGTCGATGGCCACCGGGTCGAAGCCCCAGTCCTCGAGCTGGCGGCCGACCCGGGGCGGGACGTGGGGCATCAGCACCGTCGTTCCCACCACCACCGAGTTGGCCGTGAACGACAGGGCCTCGTCGTCGGTGAGCCACAGCGGCTCGGGCACCAGCGACTCCACGACGGCGGTGCCGTAGCGGTCCCAGCCCAGCGGGGCGCACAGGGCGTGGCGGTCGTCGAGCGGACAGAACGTGATGTCGATGTGGTACAGCCGCTCGTCGATCAGCTCGATGGGTCGCACCACCGCCCCGGTGAGGACGCTGAGCGGCGTGGTGGCGGCGGCGTCGGAGCGGAATCGGTAGCCGCTGAGCAGGACGGGCGCGCCCGGAGACGTGTCGGCCCCGAACGGCAGGGCGTCACCGGCGCCCTCGTGGTCGAGCTCGGCGGGCAGGCGCTCGACGGTCCACTCCCGGTCGGCGAACCACGAGGCGAAGCGCTCGGTCTCGGGCTGGCGCTCGGGGTGCTTGAAGTGCGACGGGACGAAGGTCGAGCCCGAGACGATGCCGGCGTTGGCCGTGAACACCAGGTCGGGGACCTCGTCGTCCTGCTCGATGGTCTCGACCTCGGCGCCGGCCTCCCGCAGGGCGGCGACCAGCCCGTCCCACTGCGCCCGGGCCCGGTCGGCGTCGACGGCCACCTCGGCGTGCATCCACGGGTTGATCTCGTAGAGCACGCCGAAGTGGGTCGGCGGGCACATCAGGAACCGCCGCCCCCAGGTCAGGTCGCCAGCCGGCACCTCAGGCCCCGAGCTCGTCGGCCAGCTGGGCGAGGAACGGTCCGACGTCGGTGACGATGCCGTGGGCCTGGTGGCTGCCCCGGTCCGAGAGCTTGGTGACGACCGACGGGTTGATGTCGATGCAGTAGGTCGCCACCGAGGCGGGGAGGACGTTGCCGGTGGCGATGGCGTGGAGCGTCGAGGCCAGCATCAGGGCGACGCCGACGTCGGCCACCTCGTCGCGCATCCGGTCGGCCACCTCCACCACGTCGGTCATGGTGTCGGGCAGCGGGCCGTCGTCTCGCACCGACCCGCCCAGCACGAACGGCACCCCGGTGGTGACGCAGGCGTGCATCACCCCGTCGGTGATGTAGCCGGCCTCGACGGCGGCGGCGATCGACCCGTGCCGACGGACCTCGTTGATGACCCGCAGGTGGTTGCTGTGGCCGCCCTCGGTGCCGGCGCCCGAGGTGACGTTGATGCCGAGCGACGTGCCCATCACGTTCGACTCGATGTCGTGGGTGGCGAAGCCGTTGCCGGCGAAGAGGCGCTGGATCCAGCCGGCGTGGACCAGCCGGGCGACGGCGGGGCCGCCACCGGTGTGGATGACGACCGGTCCGGCGACGGCCAGGACGTCGACGCCCTCCTCGCGGGCCTGGCGGAGCCGGTCGGCGAGGGCCCGCAGCTGGGTGGCCTTGGGCTTCTCGGTCGAGATGTCGGAGTCCATGAACTCGAACCCGGCGAGGCCCCGCGCCCGCTGGGGGGCGATCACCCGGACCCCGCTGGCGCCGACGACGACCTCGTCGCCCGCCCGCAGCCGGTGGAGCGGCGTGGTGGTGACGGTGCCGTCCCGCACGACCAGGGTGCAGTCCATCTCGGCCCGGTCGGCGGTGACCCAGTGGCCGTCGAGGCGGACCTCGGTGACCAGGTTCGTGGTGGCGGTGAAGTCGACCGGCGCCACCCCGTCGGCGGGGGCCGGGGCGGTCTCGATCAC
>DASVEC010000149.1:0-4818 GCA_036380755.1 Iamia sp.
TCAGGACCTCGGTGGCGGACTCGATGCCGAGGGCGACGCCGTCGGCGCCGGGCCCGCCGAACCCGCCGAGGTCGGGGGTGAGCAGGACGGCCAGCCGGCGGTCCCCGGTGGGCTCCCCCGCGGCCGCCAGGAGGGCCGGAGCCAGGACGCCCTGGGCGAGGAAGGGCTGGGCCACGACCTCGGCGCCGAGCGCCTCGGCCACCAGCGCCACCTCGACCGCGCTCGCACCATCCACCAGAGGAACCAGCGCATCCCAGGAGGGCGAGGACGCCGCCAGGCGGTGGGCCGTCTCGGCCAGGAGCGCCTGCTCGGGCGACAGGGCGACGTGCACGCCACCAGACTGGCCTTCTGAGTGTTCAGAATGCCATTCTGGGATGGTGACCGAGCGCATCACGATGGAGGTCGACGGGGCCGTCGCCACCATCACCAACCGGAACCCGGACAAGCACAACGCCTTCGACGACGAGATGGACGCCGCCCTGTTCGGCTTTCTCGCCGAGCTCAAGGGCCGCCCCGAGGTGCGGGCCGTGGTCTGGCGGGGCGAGGGCGCGTCCTGGTCGTCGGGCCGGGACGTGGCCGCCCTGGGCGGAGGCGCCGCCGCCCTGTCGCACCACGAGCTGATGCGCCGGGGCATCCGGGGCATCCAGCAGCTGTGGGAGCTCGACGCCGTCGTGCTCGTGGCCTGCAAGGGCTGGGTGATCGGCGGTTCCTTCCAGCGGGCCCTGCTGTGCGACATCCGGGTCGCGGCCGAGGGCACCCGCTTCCGCCTCCCCGAGGTCGCCCACGGGGTGATCCCCGACACCGGCGGCGTCGCCGTGCTCCACGCCATGGCTGGCCCGGGCCTGGTGTCCGACATGGTGCTGACCGGCCGGGTCCTCACCGCCGAGGAGGCCCTGGGCCACGGCGTCGTGAGCCGGATCGTCCCCGAGGCCGAGCTGGACGACACCGTGCGGGAGATGGCCGAGAAGGTCGCCGCCGCCCCCGCCGTGACCGTGAAGATGGCCCGCATGGTCCTCCGCCACCTCTCGGTGCCGGACGTCCGGGCGGCGATGGAGGACGAGATGATCTACCAGACGTTCATCAACCGCAGCGACGACATGGCCGAGCTGCGGGCGGCCCGGGCCGAGGACCGCACCCCGACCTGGACGGGGAGCTGACGTGACCGCCGAGATCGGCCTCCCCGCTCCCCCACCGGTCGGCCGGACGGCCCTCCACGCCGGCACCTTCGACGGCATCGCCGTCGTCGTCACCGGCGGCGGCACCGGCCTGGGCAAGGCCATCGCCTCCGAGTTCGCCCGGCTGGGCGCGTCGCTGGTGATCGCCTCCCGCAAGGACGAGCACCTCGCCGCCGGCCGCGAGGCCATGGAGGCGCTGGGCGCGCCCGTGCTCGCCGTCGCCTGCGACATCCGCGACCCCGAGTCGATCGCGGCCATGGTCGACGTGGCCGAGGAGGCCTTCGGGCTCCCCGGCGTCCTGGTCAACAACGCTGCGGCCAACTTCCCGGTGCCGGCCGAGGACATGTCGCCCAACGCCTGGCGCACCGTCGTCGACATCACCCTCAACGGCACCTTCCTCGTGTCCCGCGAGTTCGCCCGGCGGCACCTGGCGGCCGGCACCCCGGCGTCGATCATCGACGTCGGGGCGTCCTACGCCTGGACCGGCGGACCCGGCTTCGCCCACAGCGCCGCGGCCAAGGCCGGGGTGAAGAACCTGGTGGAGACGCTGGCGGTCGAGTGGGGGCCCTACGGCATCCAGGTGAACGGGCTGGTGCCGGGCCTGTTCCCCCACGAGGACATGACCGGCGACATCCAGGGCAACCTGGCCCGCACGTCGGACAAGGACGTGTGCCAGCCCGCCCTGCGGGTCGGCCAGCGCCAGGAGCTGGGGTGGGCGGCGACCTTCCTGGCCTCGCCCTACGGCCGCTTCATCTCCGGGCACACCCTCGTGGTCGACGGGGCCAACTGGCAGCGCCGGGCGCTCACCAACCCACCGGTCGTCACCGTGCGGGAGCAGATGGGCAAGGGGCCCTTCGCCCCGTGAGCCCGGCGGCCACCCGCGGGGTCGAGCGGGCCCTGGCGCCGCACCGCGAGCGCTACGAGGCCGAGGTCGAGCTGCTCGTCCGGGCCGCCTTCGCCGTCATCCGCCGCACCGGCAGCGCCTCGCCCACGGTGGCCGAGATCCTGGCCGAGGCGGGTCTGTCGACCACCGCCTTCTACCGGCACTTCCCCACCAAGGACGACCTCCTGGTGACCCTGCTGGAGCGGGCCCACGAGCGCACCGGCCAGCACATCGCCCGCGCCGTGGAGACCGCACCCGACCCGGCGGCGCGGGTCGACGCCTGGATCACCGCCCTGTTCGACATGGTGGCCACCCGCCGCGACGTGCGGGCCAACCGGCCCTTCCTCCTGGCCCACCCCCGCCTGCTCGAGCGCTACCCCGACGAGATCGGCGCCGGCATCGACCGGCTCGTCGCCGGCCTGGCCGAGCTGCTGGAGGCGGCGGGCGCGGAGGGCATCGATCCGGCCGTCACCGCCCGGCTCACCTACCACCTCGTGTTCGGGTACCTCGTCGACCGGGCCGCCCTCGACGCTCCCGTCGACCCGGCCACGGTCGCGGCGGTGTGCGCCCACACCCGCGCCGCGGCCTCGATCTAGACGACCTCGGAGACCTGACGCTCGGGGGTGATGTTGGTGTAGTTGGCCACGTCGGCCAGCACGGCGGCGGTGCCCTCGGCCGCGACGGCGGCGGCCATGGCCTCCATCGAGTCGAAGAAGAAGTGGACGGCGGCGACGTAGGGGCCGTCGAGGCCCTTGTCGATCTCGAAGCGCTCGAGGCCCCAGGTCGCAACGCACAGCGGGACGTGGGTGTCGCGGTAGTAGTCGTGGTCGAAGGTCGCGCCCTCGCCGTTCGGGTACAGCACGGAGAAGCGGATCATGGGTGGGGCCCTTCAGTCGGGGTGACGCTGGACGAGCTCGACCTGGTAGCCGTCGGGGTCAGCCAGGAACGAGATGGTGACGGGCCAGCGGTCGAGCCGCATGGGCTCCACCAACGAGACGTGCCCGGCGGCGACGGCCTTGGCGTGCAGGGCCTCGAGGTCGTCGGTGTTCACGTAGAGCTTCCACAGCGAGCCCATCCGGATCGGGCCGTCGTCCCGTGCCGTCAGCAGGAGCTGCCCACCGACGACTCGGCCGGTGCAGTCGAGGCCCAGCCGCTCGTAGAAGGCGACGGTGGCACCGACGTCGGTGACGTTGATGCCGAACGGCCCGACCCACGGTGCGTCGGCCTGGGCCTCGACCAGCTCGATCAGGTAGCCGTCGGGGTCGCGCCCAGAGCCCTCCCCCGGGTCGCGGGTGTGCACGGTGAGCGGCCCGAGCGCGGTGCCGAGGTCGAAGGGGTCGACCGGCTCCTTCTGCTGGGCCAGCTGGATCTTCCCGCCGGTGCCGCCGGCGTGCTCGACGATCGCCTCGAGGGCCTGGGGGATCTCGGTGCGGCTGGTGCACTCCAGACCCAGCCCCGTGTAGAAGGCGATCGACCTCTCGAGGTCGGTCACGTTGATGCAGAGCTGTCCGATCGAGCTGGTCATGTCAGGAGTAGAACTGCTCCGACCAGCGCCGGTGCTCGAGGATGAGCTTCTCGGTCTTCGTGATCACCGGGGGGTTCCGGTACACCTTGTTCTCCCAGATCGGGATGTCCTGCGACACGCCGGAGCAGAACGACTCGACCGCGTGGAGGGCCGTCTTCTCGCCGCCCGCCTTGGGCGAGGTGAAGATCCAGCGCACGTGGACGTTGCCGGCGTCGAGCGGCGTGGTCGAGGACAGGAAGGTCACGTAGTCGCGCACCCGCACGACGCCCAGGCCGAGGCCGAAGCCCTCGCGGGTGAAGGCGCCGTCGCCACTCGTGGCCTTCTTGTACGTGCCCTCGGTGACGAACTCGTCCTCGGGGATCCCCTCGGTGCCGTGGACGTAGCGGAAGTGCGAGAAGTCGACGTTGTTCTCGGCCATGTCCTGGGCCGCGACCCGGATGTGGAAGTCGCGGACGACGATGTCGGTCCACTCGTCGTCGTGGAGCTCGGGGATCTCCGGCACCTCGTAGAACGGCTCGCCGTCCTGGGCGTGGTACCAGGTCCAGATCATGTGGTTGCGCTCGATGGTCGGGTACGAGCGAGCGTGGGCCTTGGGCGGGATGCGCGTGACGTCGCCGTAGGGGATCTCGACGCACGTGCCGTCCTCGCCCCGGAACCGCCAGCCGTGGAAGGGGCACCGGATGCAGTCGCCCTCGACCCGGCCCCCGACCGCGAGGTGGGCGCCGAGGTGGGGGCAGTGGGCGTCCATCACGCGGGGCGTGCCGTCGGCGGCGCGGTACAGCACGAGGTCGCGGTCGAAGTACCGCAGGGCCCGGACCTCGCCCGGCTCGATGTCCCGGGCCTCGGCCACCACGAACCACCCGTTCGGCACGCCGAAGGGGTACCGGTCGGCGCCGAAGGTGCTGACCCGCGGCCGCCGGTCCAGATCGAGGACGAGGTCGGGATCCCGCGGCATCGGCAGGCCGACGGGCAGTCCCCCGTTGGCCCCGTTGGCCTCGGTGGTGGCCACCTCGCCCAGCGCGACGTCGTCGGTCGTCTCGGTCATGGAGCAGCCTCCCGGGTATTTTCGATTCGTTGTAGACAATTCCACAGGGCGTCTCTCGCCGCAACTACCGTGAGCCCGTGACCGGAGCCCCCGTGACTGCCGCCGACGAGCGGCCGCGCGTCGGACGGCCGGCCCGGATCAACCGCCAGATGATCGCCGAGGCCGCCCACGACCTGGGTCTCGACGGGCT
>DASVEC010000150.1:0-5587 GCA_036380755.1 Iamia sp.
CCGTGCTGCCGGCGATGCTGCAGGCCCGCTGGGGGCGGATCGTCAACGTGTCCTCGCCCGTCGCCTCGTTCGGCAACGCCGGCCAGAGCGCCTACGCCGCCTCCAAGGCCGGCGTCGAGGCCCTGACCCGCACGCTCGCCCACGAGGTGGGGCGGCGGTCGATCACCGTCAACGCCCTCTCGCCCGGGTTCGTCGAGAGCGACATCACCGCCGACGTGGCCGTTCGGGCCCGCGACCGCCTGCTCGACCGCACCGCCCTCCGCCGGCCGGCCGCGCCCGACGAGATGGGACCGGTGCTCGACATGCTGCTCGACGCCGCCTACGTCACCGGCCAGGTCGTGGCCATCGACGGCGGCATGACCCCTTGACCCCGCACCGTCTGACCGACGTGGTCCCGGCCGCCGACGTCGACGCCCTCGTCCACCGCTCGTGCCGACCCCTCGTGCGGGGGCTCCTGGCGGTGCTCGACGACCCCGCGACCGGAGCCGATCCGGCCACCACCCGCCACGCCTGGGTCGAGGTCGACCTGGTGCGGCCGGTGCCCACCGACGTGGCCCTGGACGTGACCGCCCGGCTGCGGGCCACGGCCCGGCTGGGCGCCGGCGACGGGCTGTGGATCGACGTCGACGTGTCCGGACCCGAGGGGCCCGTGGTGCGCTCGCGCCACGTCGTGGCGGGGAGGCTCGACCCCCGACCCGACGAGCGGGGCGGTCTGCCGTCGGTGCCCCGGGCCGACGGGCCACCGGTGAGCACGGTCGCCGTCGACGCCGACGCCCTGGACGCCTACCGCCGGGCGGCCGGCGACACCTCGGCGGCCCACGCCGAGGGCGCCCCCGAGCCCATCGTCCCCGGCCTGCTGGCCCTGTGGTCGGCGATCGCCCGGTCCGGGCTCGACCCGACCCACGTCGAAGCCCGCTTCCCCGCCCCGCTCCCCGTCGCCGCCGAGGCGACCGTCGCCGTGGCCGGCGAGGCCCTCACCGCCCGGGTCGGCGTCGTCACCGTCCTCCGCGCCCTCGCCCGCTGATCGGCAGGAGCCACCGCCTACGATCGACGGCCGTGACCGTGGAGACCGTCCCGGGGGTGACGACCTCCGTCGACGAGGCCCTCGGCGACCTGCGGGCCACGGGGATCGGGCTGCTGGCGGGAGCCTGCGACGCCGAGCGCACCGCCCGGCTCCGCGCCGCCCTGGTCGCCGCCGCCGCCGCCGAGCGGGCCGACGGCACGGCCACCGAGTACCACGGCGTCAGCTGCCAACGGGTCTACCGGTTGCCGGCCCTCGACCCCGTGTTCCTCGCCGCCGCGGCCGAGCCCGTCGTCCTGGAGGTGGCCCGCGCCCTCCTCGGTCCCGACGTCCTGCTGTCGAACCTCAGCGCCAACATCGTCGGCGCCGGCGGGCGGCACATGTCGGTCCACTCCGACCAGGGCTTCCTCCCCACCCCGTGGACCGAGCCGTGGGGGCTCCAGGTGATCTGGCCGCTCGACGACTTCACCGAGGAGGTCGGCGCCACCCGCGTCGTGCCCGGCAGCCACCTGGCCGAGGGGCCGCCGCCGCGGGCCGTGCGCCCCGACGAGAGCGTCGCCATCGGGTGCCCGGCCGGGACGCTGATCCTCCTCGACGGCCGGCTGTGGCACGGCACCGGCGCCCACCGGGGCGCGCCCACGCCCCCCGAGGGCCGCCGCCACGCCCTGCTCGGCTTCTACACCAAGCCCTGGCTGCGGACGCAGGAGGCCTGGCCCACCACGCTGCCCCTCGAGGTGCTGGGTGGCGACGAGGACCTGGCCCGGCTGTTCGGCATCCTGCCGTGGCAGCACCTCGGCCTGGTCGAGGGGCACGCCGCCCGACTCCGCCCGTGAGAGAGCTGCTCGGGCGGCGGGTCTCGCTGGGGGCGCTGGCGGCTGCGGTCGTCGCCCTGCTGCTCGCCACCGAGCTGGGCGTGCGCGCCGTCGAGGACTGGCTACCGGTCAGCCAGGCGGGCGACGCCGCCGAGGTCGAGCTCAAGTGGGAGCAGGTCGTCGCCCTCGACGAGGCGGGCGAGGAGACCGACGTCGTCTTCCTCGGCAGCTCGGCCATGGACGCGGCGATCGACCCGGCGACGTGGGCGACGGCATCGGTGTCGTACCCCCGCCCCTACAACGCCTCCCTGCTGGGCCAGCCCTTCGACTCGATGCGCCGCTGGGCCGGGGACTTCGTGCTGCCCCGCACCGACCCGGCGCTGATCATCGTGGGGGTGACGCCGTTCGACGTCCCCCAGATCGACATCTTGAACACGAGCCGGGCCGTCGTCGAGAAGCTGTTCGACGACGCCATGGACCGGCTCGAGGACGGCGCCCTGTCCCGTGCCGACCGCCGTCTGGCCGACCGCTCCGCCATCGTGCGTCACCGGTCGTCGTTCCGCTCGCCGATCCAGCTGGTGCGCGCCGCCCGCGACCGGGTCACCGGCGAGGACAAGCCCAAGCAGGACAGCCTCCAGCCCGTCCGCCTCCTCGACGGCTCGACGGTGGCGCGCACCGCCGAGGTGTGGGCCGAGCACCTGATGCAGCCACGGGGCGGTGTGGCCAACTACTGGGGCTTCACCGAGCCCACCGCCATCGGGTTCACCTTCGACGACCCGGTCCAGCAGCAGATCTTCCGCTCGTCCCGCACCACCGCGACCCAGCTCCGCGGCTTCCGCGACCTGGCCGACGCCGCCGACGCCGATCTCGTCTTCGTCATCCCGCCGACCCTCCCCGAGGCCTACACCCCGTTCACCGGGAGCCAGGCCGCCACCGACGCCGCCGAGCAGCACCTCCGCGACGTCGCCGCCGACCTGGACGTCGAGGTGATCGACTTCACCGAGGTGGCCTACCCCGAGGGCCACTTCGCCGACAGCGTCCACCTGAACCGCACCGGCAGTGCCCGCTTCAGCGTCGACCTGGCCACCGCCGTGGACGACCTGTGACGGACCGGATCCGCTCGGTGGCGCTGACGCTGGCGCTGTTCGCGGCAATGGTGGTGGTCGTGATCGGGGTGCTGCTCAGCCAGTTCGGGACGGTGCGCGACACCGAGCACCCCCTCGACACCCACGACGAGGCCGTCGGCGGCGACGGCTGGGACGAGGTGCGAGGCCGCTGGGAGTCGGGCCCCGGCGGCGCCCGCGTCGCCGAGGCCGGGCCCCAGCTCAGCGTGGCCGTGCGTCCGGTCGGGGGCGTCGACGGCCGGGTCGAGGTCGACGGCACCTTCGGCGGCGAGGGGTGGGCCGTCGTGGTCCGCTGGGCCGACCCCGGCACCTACGCCCTGGCCGTGGTCGAGCCCGACGAGGGCACGATCAGCCTGGTCGGCGTGGTGGCCGACCGCACCCGCCTGCTGGGCTCGGCCGCGCTGCCGCCGGGCGAGAGCGACGCCCCCCGCACCGTGGCGGTCGAGCTCGACGGGCCGGTGATGGAGGTGCGGGTCGACGACGTCCTCGCCGTGGCCGGGCGGGACGACGACCTCACCGCCGGCACCCACGCCGGAGTCGCCGTCCTCGGTGAGGTCCCCGACGCCCGCTTCGACCGCTTCCGCTCGGCGCCGCCCGACGCCGCGGGCACCCGCATGATCACCCCGGGAGGGGGGTCGTGAGCCGCGTCGTGCTGGTCACCGGGGCCGGGCGCGGCATCGGCCGCGCCGTGGCCGAGCGCATGCTCGCCGCCGGCGACCGGGTGGCCGGCACCTACCGCACCAGCGAGCCCCCGCCCGGCGTGCTGGGCATCCGGGCCGACCAGCGCTCGACCGCCGAGGTCGAGGCCGCCTTCGATCGGGTCGAGGCCGAGCTCGGGCCGGTGGAGGTGCTGGTGGCCTCGGCCGGGATCGGCCCCATCAACATGCTGATGCGGGCGACCGACGACGACGTGGCCGCTGTGCTCGACACCAACCTGGTCGGCGCCATCCGGGTGGCGCGCCGGGCCGCCGGGCCCATGGCCCGGGCCCGCGCCGGGCGCATCGTCTTCGTGGGCTCGGTGTCGGCCGGCTGGGGCGCCAGCGGTGGCAGCCTCTACGCCGCCTCCAAGGCCGGCCTCACCGGTCTGGCCCGATCGCTGGCCCGCGAGCTCGGGCCCCGGGGCGTGACCGTGAACGTGGTGGCCCCCGGGGCCATCCGCACCGAGATGCTCGACGCCGCCGGGTCCCGGCTCCAGGCCGAGGAGCTGGGCCGGGCCCCCCTGCGTCGGGCCGGCACCCCCGAGGAGGTGGCCGCGGTGGTGGAGTTCCTGGCCTCGGACGCGGCCGCCTACGTCACCGGCGCCGTCGTCCCCGTCGACGGCGGCCTGGCCATGGGCAACTAGGCCGGTTCGGGGTCGAGGGGGTCGAGGCCGAGGAGGCGGCGGACGGCGGGGAGCTGGAGCGCCGCCACCAGGCCGACGGCGGCCAGGACGACCATGGCCACGTCGCCACCGACGCGGAAGCGCTGGAGGGGTTGGTTGGTCGCCGCCAGCAGGGTGGACGTGGCGATCCAGCCGAGCAGCGGGCTGAGCGGCACCCGCCGGCGCCACAGCACCAGGGCGCCGTAGGCCGCCGCCGGCAGCAGCGCCCACCCGACGACGATGCCGATCTGCGCCCGCTGGGCGCCCCGCTGCTCGATGGCGTCGTCGAGGCGCACCGACTCGAACGGCCGCCACAGCCCCCAGAACCGGGTGATCCGGGCCAGCACCACCGTCGGCGCCCGCCCGAGGTTGTCCCGGTAGTAGGCGATGGCCCCGTCCTGGAACACGCGACTGCGGCCGACCTCGGTGTCGTTGGCCTGCTCCCGGATGACGGCTCCGTCCTCCTCCAGGCAGTCGACCGACCGCAGCCCGAGGAGGGTGTCGTTGTAGAAGGTCTCGTCGCACGTGCCCACGCGGAGGCCGGCGCCCACGCCGTTGGTGAACGCCAACCGGTCGAAGCGGGAGTGGTTGTAGGCGACCCACGGGGCCAGGACCAGCGCCACGGCACCGACGACGGCACCGAGCCGGGCGAGCCGGACGATCGGCGGCCGGGGCAGCCCGCCGATGAGCGGCACCACGACGAAGACGAGGGCGGCGAGGGCCTCGTTGCGCCAGAGGGCGGCGGCCCCGATGCTCGCGCCGAGCGCCACGGCGCGGGGCGGGGTCGGGTCGTCGTGGAAGCGGTAGGCCAGCAGGGCGACCCCCGCGACGATGCCGGCGAAGAGGCCCTCGGGCATCAGCACGACGTCGTTGATCCAGATCAGGGGGTGGACGGCGGCGACGAGGCCGGCCACGAGGGCGGCCCGGTCGCCGGCCAGGCGCCGGGCGAGCAGGGCGATCACCGCCACCGAGGCCGCGCCCAGGACGGCGAGGGCGTACCGCAGCCCGTCATAGGTGTCGATCCCGAGCCAGATCAGCGGGGTGAGCGCCAGGGCGAAGCCGGGGCCGTGGAGCGCGGTGGGCACGGGGTCGGCACCGGCCGCGTCGATGGTCGTGAACCACTCGCCGTCGGCGTTCTGACGGGCGTCGCGGAGGTAGGTGATCGAGTCGTTGTAGGAGACGCAGCGGCCCTCGGCGGCGGCCGCCGCCGCCTTCTCCGAGCGGTCGGTCACCAGGCACGGCGACCCGGCCCAGGCCCCGCCCAGGCGCA
>DASVEC010000151.1:0-4900 GCA_036380755.1 Iamia sp.
CGCCGCCCCCGAGGCGCCGGACGAGGCCGGGCCGGCCGCCGTCCGCGCCGCCATCGGGCCCTTCGTCGACCCGGCCACGGCGGCATGGCTCGACGACGGGGCCTTCGCCCGGTGGCTGCTCGGCTCCCTGCCGTCGGTCGACGAGCTGCTCGAGCTGGCCGAGGCACTGGTCCCGGCGGCGACGTTCGAGCTGCTCCGCGAGGTGTCGGGACGGCTCGGCCGACCACCCAAGGGGGAGGCCGCCCCCCAGGGTGCCCGGGGCGGGGCCGATCCACCTCGGTAGTCTCCGGCCCGCATGCCTGGTGCCGACACGGTGGAGATCCCCGGCTACGACGATCTCGTCGAGATCGGGCGCGGCGGGTTCGCCGTGGTCTACCGGGCGCGCCAGATCCGCCTGCAGCGGCTGGTCGCGGTCAAGGTCCTCACCGGCACGGCCACCGGGCCGGTGGCCCTCGAGCGCTTCGAGCGCGAGTGCGCGGTGGTCGGCGCCCTGTCGGGCCACCCCAACGTCGTGGCCGTCCACGATGCCGGCACCACCGCCGACGGCCGGCCCTACCTGGCCATGGAGCTGGTCGCGGGCGGCACGCTGGCCCAGCGGCTGGAGGCCGGGCCGCTGCCGGTCGACGACGTCCTCGGCGTCGGGGCCGAGCTGGCCGACGCCCTGGCCGCGGCGCACGCCGCCGGCGTGCTCCACCGCGACGTCAAGCCCGAGAACGTCCTGCTGGACGGGAACGGCACGCCCAAGCTGGCCGACTTCGGCATCGCCATGGTCGCCGACACCCATCAGACCGCCACCGGCGTGGTGCTGGGCACGGTGCTGCACGCGGCCCCCGAGGTCCTCACCGGCGCCCGGGCCACGCCCGCCTCCGACGTCTACTCGCTGGCGTCCACCATGGATGCGCTGCTGCGGGGCCGGGCCGCCTTCGCCGGCGAGCCGGGCGAGGGGCCCATCCCGATCATGTACCGGTCGGTGCACGACCCGGCGCCGGACCTGCGCCCGCTCGGCGTCCCCCACGAGGTGGCGGCCCTGGTGGAGGCGGGCATGGCCAAGGATCCAGCCGCCCGCATCCCCGACGCCGTCACCTTCCGCCGCCGCATCCAGGCCGTCCGCGACCACCGGGCCGGCGGTGCCGCGCCCGCGCCCACCCCCCACCTCGTGGTGCCCGTGCCCCCGGCCACCCCGACACCGGTGCCCGTCTCCCCCACCGCCACGACCCGGGCCGACCCGCCGCCGGATCGGGGCCGGGCCGGCCTGGTGGTCGGGCTGGTCGCCGCCCTCCTGGTGCTGGCGGCGGTGGTGGCCGGCGCCATCGTGGTGCTCGGCGACGGCGACGACGACGAGACGGCGCCGTCCACCACGCTCCCGCCCACGGAGAGCTCCACCGAGAGCACGACGACCTCGACCGAGGGCACCACCAGCTCGACGAGCACCACCTCCTCGACCACGACGTCGACCACCACGACCACCACCACGCAGCCCACCACCACGACCACCGAGGCCGTCGCCGACGACGAGGCCGAGGCCGCCGCCCTCATCGGCGAGCGCTACCCCGGCTTCACCGTCGTCGACTCCACCGGCTTCCGGTCGACGGGCGCCGGCGCGGTCGTGGGTGAAGACGCCGCCGGCAAGCGGGCCGTGTTCCTCTTCGGCGGCGGCCGGCTGATCGGCACCGACGCCAGCGAGCCCAGCCTCAGCCTGTCGGTGGTCGACGTGGCCGGCAACGACGTCCGCATCGGCTACGACCTGTGGCCGGCCGACCAGGGCCCGCCCGAGCCCCCCAGCGACTACGCCGAGGTGCTGCTGCGCTGGCCCGGCACCGACGAGTTCCGCCTCCAAGAGGGCGAGTTCCCGCCGACCGACCCGGCGGTCGACGGCCACCGCTAGGGACCTCGCGACCTGCGCCGGGCGTTCCTCCATCCCCGATCGGGCGGGGGGCCGTCGGTAGCCTCGGGCCATGACCGCGCCGCTCCTCGACCGGCCCGCACCGGCCCCGGTCACCGCCCGCCCCGCCTGGCCGGCCGACGTCGACGGCGGCGCCGACGGGCCCCACCACCAGCTCGAGCTGGCCCTCACCGACCTGGCCGAGGTGTTCGCCGTCTACCCCTTCCGGGCGGCCATGCCCGTCTGCCCGCACTGCGTGGCCGACGACGACCTGCGCCTGCTCGGTCGTCACCCCCAGCGGATCCCGGGCCCGCTGCTCGACCGCTACATCACCAAGTCGCTCATCACGTGGGGCGAGGTCGCCGATCTCAAGCGGCTGCTGCCCGAGATCCTCGACCGGGCCTGCGCCGGCCGCCTCGGTGCGCCCGAGCCCCTCCTCGGCGCCCGTCTGCGCCGGGCCGGCTGGCTGGACTGGCCCGCGGCCGAGGCCCCGGCCGTCCGGCGCACCCTCCGCGCCGCCTGGCTCACCACGCTGTCGGCCAGCCCCGGGCCCGGCCAGCCGCCGGCGATGTCCCGCCTGGGGCTGATCGTCACCGCCGAGGACGACCTCAGCTCGTACCTCGACCTGTGGGAGGACCGGCTCGAGGCGCCCGGCAACCCCACGGCCCGGCTCCACGCCGTCCTGCACCTGGCCGACCTGCTGGCGCCGCTGGCCCACGGCGGCCGGCGGCGTCTGGCCCGCAGCTTCCCGTTGGCCCGCCGGGGCGTCGTGGCCCAGCTCGACCAGTGGCTGCGCCAGCCCGTCGTGATCCGCCGGCTGGCCCACGCCGCCGACGCCCTCGACCGCACCCCCCAAGGCGCCCTCGTCGCCCAAGCCCGCCAGGGCCTGAGCCGCCTCCGCACCGAACGCTGAGGGGTTCTCTCGAACCGGTGATCAGATCGGACGGGTAGCCGTTCGATCTGATCACCGGTTCGGACGGTTTCAGGGGATGTCGGTGTCGCCGGGCCAGAACTCGCGGAGGTGGGCGGCGAACTCGGCCCGGCTGCCGCCCTCGCCGGCCAGGGCGTCGAGAAGGGCGCCGACGAGGAGCCAGTAGAACGGCGCCGCCGGGTCGGGGACGACCTGCCGGGCGCCGGCCTCGTCGTTCAGCTCCTTGGCCACCCGGTAGAAGGCGTAGACGAGGTACTCGGCCAGCTCGGCCTCGAGCTCGGTCGTCCACGTGACGTCGTCGCCCTCGGCGGCCAGGGCCTCCCACTCGTCGAGGTAGCGGTCGAACGCCGAGGCCGCGTCGGAGGGGACGTCGGCCCCGGGCCCGGCCGAGTGGAGCAGGCGGCGGCCGAAGTCGGCGAACGCCCCCATGCTGGCGGCCCCGATCGGACCGACGACGACCTCCACGACCGCGACCCTACCCACCGGTTCGGGAGGTCAGCCCCCGGTGCCTCCGACGGCGACCTCGCCGTGGACCTTGCACCGGCTGCGGTGCCCGGCCGGGCTGACGATCACCGCCAGGCGCAGACCGCACGTGGGGCAGAACCGGGGCGGGTCGTGCTGGGGCTGACGGCACCCGGCGCACTCGGTCGTGGGGCGGCCGCACCCGTCGCAGTGGGCGGCCGGGGTGGGCGAGGGCCCGGCCACGTCTAGATCACCTTGCTGAGGGCCCCGATGGGCATGCGCAGGTCGTCGAGCATCTTGAGGTCGTCGGCGGGGCTGCGCCCGAGGTAGGTCAGGTAGTTGCCGATGATCAGGGCGTTGATCCCCGAGGTCATGCCCATGGCCTGGAGGTCGCCGAGGGTGAACTCGCGGCCGCCGGCGTAGCGGAGGATGACCTCGGGCAGGCCCAGGCGGAACAGGGCGATCCAGCGCAGGGCCTCGAGCGGCTCGACCGCGGGGCGGTCGGCGAACGGGGTGCCGACCATGGGCTTGAGGAAGTTGACGGGCACCTCGGCCGGCCCGACCGTGCGCAGGTCGGCCAGCAGCTCGAGGCGCTGGTCGACGGTCTCGCCCATGCCGAGCAGCACGCCGCAGCAGAGCTCCATGCCGTTCTCCCGGACCAGCCGGCAGGTGTCGACCCGCTCGTCGTAGGAGTGGGTGGTGACGACCGACGGGAAGTACGAGCGCGACGTCTCGAGGTTGTGGTTGTAGCGGTGGACGCCGCCCTCGGCGAGACGCCGGGCCTGGTCGGGCTCGAGGATGCCGGCCGACACGGCGACGTTGAGGCCGGTCTCGTCGCGGACGATCGGCACCAGCTCGAGGAGCCGCTGCATGGTGCGCTCGTCGGGACCGCGCACGGCGAGGACGATGCAGAACTCGCTGGCCCCGAGGGCCGCGGTCTCGCGGGCGGCGGCCAGGACCTCGTCGGTGTCGAGGAACGGGGTGGCCTTCACCACGGTGTCGAACTTCGAGGACTGGCTGCAGAAGTGGCAGTCCTCGGGGCAACCGCCGGTCTTGGCCGAGAGGATGCCCTCGACCTCGACCTCGGGGCCGCACCAGGCGAGGCGGACGTCGTGGGCCAGCGCCGCCAGCGACGGCACCGAGGCGTCGGGCACGTGGGCCAGGGCGGCCAGCTCGTCGTCGGTGAGCATGCGCCGCTCGTCGAGCAGGGCCACCTCGGCGGCCCGGATGACCCGGCGGGCGTCGGTGGCGGTCAGGGCCTCGCGCGTCGTGGCCGCGGGCCCCGGCTTCCGCCCGAGCGTGACCGGCTGCAGCGTGTCGGACATGCCGGCGATCGTACGGACCCCCGGGTCCTCCCCCCTAACGCCACCACCCTTGACCGATTACTCGGTTCAGAGTATTCATGTCCGGGTGGGACGCTGGCGCCGCTCGAACCCCCTCGCCCTCGCCGTGCTGGCGCTGCTCTACGAGCGGCCCATGCACCCCTACGAGGTGGCCCAGACCCTCCGCCAGCGGCACAAGCACGAGAGCATCCGGCTCAACTACGGCTCGCTCTACGGCGTGGTCGACGGTCTCGAGCGCCAGCGGCTGGTCCAGGCGCGCGAGACCGTCCGCGAGGGCAAGCG
>DASVEC010000152.1:0-12532 GCA_036380755.1 Iamia sp.
CGGGCTACCAGACGCACCGCGGCGCGCTCGTCTCCTTCGCCCGCCGGCCCCTGCCCGACCCCGCCGCCGTGCTCGACGCGGCCCGGCGGGTCGTCGTGACCGAGAGGGTCGTCAACCCCACCAACATGGGCGTCATCCTCCGGAGCGCGGCGGCGCTCGGGGTCGACGCCCTGCTGCTGGACCCGGCGTCGTGCGACCCGCTGTACCGCCGGGCCAACCGGGCCTCGATGGGGCTCGGCTTCCAGCTCCCCCACGCCCGGCTGGCGGCACTGCCGGACGGCCTCGCCCCATTGCACGACGCCGGCTTCATCGTGGTCGCGCTGACCCCGCGGGCCGACGCCGTCGACCTGCACGCCTGGGCCGCCGCCGTCGACCCCGACCAGCGGGTCGCCATGATCCTCGGCTCCGAGGGCCCGGGACTCACCGCCGCCACCGAGGCGGCCGCCGACGTCCGGGCCCGCATCCCGCTCGCCGCCGGCATCGACTCGCTCAACGTCGGCGTGGCCGCCGGCATCGCCTGCTACGTGCTCGGACAGGCCCGGGACGGCACCTAGGGCCAACTACTGTCGGCGCTCATGTCGAGCGTGACGTTCCGAGCTCGGACGGTCCTCTCGGCGATCAAGGGCAACCTGGCGGCGTGGCGGTTCTGGCGCCAGCAGCCGGACAACGACTTCACCCGCAACGGCTACGAGATCATCCCGGGCGTCCTCGACGCGGCGACGTGCGATCGTCTGATCGATCTCGGGGAGAGCCTGCTCGACGACCACAGCTATCGCATCGACGGCGACTGCTACCTGAGCGTCCGGGCCGAGCGGGGCATCGTCGGCGACAGCCAGGTCCGGGCGATCATGAACATCAACCTGGTGGACGACGGCGTGGCAGAGCTCATGGCCAGCCGCACGGTCCAGTCGCTCTACGAGGACCGGCTCCGAGTCGGCGTCGAGGTCCGTGGCTTCAGCCTGCAGGTCGACGGGGTCGACACGAAGACCAAGCGCGACTTCCACGTGGACGGCCTGTACCCGCCGGTCTTCAAGGCCTTCATCTACCTCACCGACGTGACCGAGGACGGCGAGGGCCCGTACACCATCATCCCCGGGTCGCACCGCCACTACGCGCGCAAGCTCGCCAACGACGTCCGCAACGCGCTCCGCCACGGCGACCGTCGTCGAGACATGGGCTCCTTCATCCCGCGGGACAGGGCCAGCAAGGTCCTGGCTCCTCGCGGGACGATGATCCTCTCCACCCAGGACTCCATCCACAAGGGGTGGCAGGACCACTGGAAGTCGCCTCGCTTCGCCCTCATCGCCCACGCCACGACGGCCGCGCAGTTCGCCCGCGACGGGGGCGGGCCGCTGACCACCGGCCTCGACCGGCTGCGGCGCTGACCCCGCCCGATCCCTCGTGCCCAGGAGACCCGTGTGATCCTCGACCGCTTCCGCCTCGACGGGAAGGTGGCCCTCGTGACGGGGAGCAGCCACGGCATCGGCCGGGCCTGCGCCCTCGCCTTCGCCGAAGCCGGTGCCGACGTGGTGGTGTCGGGCCGCACCCCCGAGGACGTCGACGCCGTCGCCGCCGAGATCCAGGCCCTCGGCCGGCGGGCGCTGGCCATCCCGGCCGACGTCATGGACGACGACGCGCTCGTCGGCCTGGTCGACCGGGCCGTCGCCGAGCTCGGACGGCTCGACATCGCCGTCAACAACGCCGGCGGCACCGGGCCCCGTGCCGCCATGGACACGAGCGCCGGCTTCATGGAGCGGGCCTTCAAGTTCAACGCCGTCCAGCCCTTCCTCCTGGCCAAGGCGGCGGCCCGGGCCATGGTCGACACGGCCGGCGAGGGGGCGATCCTCAACATCTCGTCGCGATCCAGCCAGCAGGTCGTCCCCGGCTTCACCGCCTACGGCACGGCCAAGGCCGCCCTCAACAAGATCACGACGTCGCTGGCGGTCGAGTGGGCGCCGCGGGTCCGGGTGAACGCCATCTCGGTCGGCGCGGTGGCGACGCGAGCCCTCGACATCGTGATGACCGACGACGGTCTCAAGCGCACCCTGGAGGAGGGGACGCCCCTCGGTCGGGCCGGCGACCCCGAGGACATCGCCGCCGCCGCCCTGTGGCTCTGCTCCCCCGCCGGGGCCTGGATCACCGGCAAGATCGTCGAGGTCGACGGCGGCGCCGAGACCACCGTCCTCTCCCTGCCGACCCCGCCGCTGGAGCCCTCGGAGGGCTAGGCCCAGTCGATCCGGGCGACGACCTCTGCCACGTCGACGTCGAGCACCTCGCTCCGCTCGACCGGCTCGTAGGTGTCGCCCGACCGGGCCAGCCACGCGACCGTCCGCTCGTCGGGGTCGACCATCACCAGCTCGTCGACCTCGTGCTCGGCGTAGAACCCCAGCTTGTCCCACGACCAGTCGCCCGGCGACAGCACCTCGACCACGATCGCCGCGGTGGCGTTCCACACGCCGAGGTCGCTGGTGCGGTGCACCCCAAGGTCGGGCACCCGGAAGTCGCGTGGCTTCGTCCCGATGTTGAAGGCCGTGGTGATGTGCAGCCCGGCCCGCTTCGCGTAGGGCCGGAGGGCAGCGGCGAACTCTGCGTCGATCAACCCGTGTCGGCCTGAAGGTCCTGGTGCCATCCGGTACTCGCCATCCCACACCTCGTCATGGGTATCGGCGCCCCAGGCGCGTCGCCGTGCGACCTCGTCCGCCAGCTCGGGCGGCACCGGGATCTGGTCCCAGATCGGGTCGTACGTTGTCACCGGCCGTCACGTTACCCTCGGCCGTCGGATGGCGAAACCGGTCTACAGCGGCAGGTCGCCGGTGGCGGTCCTCGTCGAGCCGTGGTCCTTCCAGGCGGCGATGGTGCGCTGGGCGATGCGCATCTGGTGGACCTCGTCGGCGCCGTCGGCGAAGCGGGCCCAGCGGGCGTGCTGGTACATGGAGGCCAGCGGCGTGTCGGTCGAGTAGCCGAGGGCGCCGTGGACCTGGATCGAGCGGTCGATCACCCGGCCCAGCATGTTGGCCACGAAGTGCTTGGCCATCGAGACCTCGGACTTGAAGTCCACGCCGGCGTCGATCTTGGAGGCGGCGTGCAGGACCATCAGCTTGGACTGGTACAGCTCCATGGTGGAGTCGGCGATCATCCACTGGATGCCCTGCTTCTCGGCCAGCAGCGACCCGTGGGCGTACCGGTCCAGCGACCGCTCGACCATCATGTCGAGGGCGGTCTCGGCCTGGGCGATCCAGCGCATGCAGTGCGCCAGCCGGGCCGGCCCCAGGCGGTACTGGCCCAGCAGGTGGCCCTGGCCGCGGCCGCCGAACATCTGGTCCTTGTGCACGCGCAGATCCTCGATGCGGATCTCGCTGTGGCCCGTCGAGCCGTGCATGGTCTCGATCTGGCGCACCTCGGTCCAGCCCTCGGTCGGGATGTCGACGATGAAGGCGGTGTTGGCCGCCTGGGGCAGGTCGGGATCGTCCTCGGTGCGGGCGATGAGGATGGCGAAGCTGGCCCGGTGGGCGTTGGAGATGAACCACTTGTGCCCGCTGATGACCCACTCGTCGCCGTCCTCGTAGGCCTTGGTCTGGATCAGCGTGGGGTCCGACCCGGCGACCTCGGGCTCGGTCATGGCGAAGCAGCTCATCGTCGTGCCCTTGCACAGCGGCTTGAGGTACGTCTGCTTCTGCTCGTCGGTGCCCCAGTGGAGCAGGGTGTGCATGTTCCCCTCGTCGGGGGCCTGGCAGTTCATCACCCACGGGCCCCAGCTCGACTTGGCCGCCTCGGCCTGCACCATGGCCAGCCCGACGTGGCCGAGCCCCATGCCGCCCCACTCCTCGGGCATGTGGGGCAGCCACATGCCGGCGTCGACGGCCTGCTGGCGCATCTCGAGGAGGATCTTGATGTACTCGTCGCGCTCGACGCCGGTGTCGAGCCCGCCGATCTGGGCCTCGCCCGGCTTCACCACCTCGTCGACGAAGGCCCGCACCTTCAGCCGCAGCTCCTCGATCTCGGGTTCCAGGGTGAAGTCGATGGCCATCCCGGCATGCTGTAATGCAGTCGCATGAGATGTCAAAGCGCTCGCACCAATGACGGCTGACACCCGGGACCGGTTGGTCGCGGCAGCGTCCCGCCTCTTCGCCGAGCGGGGGGTCGACGTCGTCAGCCTGCGCGAGATCGGGCGCGAGGCCGAGGCCCGCAACGCCACTGCGCTCCAATACCACTTCGGCGACAAGCCGGGCCTCGTCCGCGCCGTCCTGGCCCCCCACCACCGCGACGTCGAGACGGCCCGCCACGCCCTGCTCGACGCGGCGGAGGACGGCGGCCCGCTCGACCTCCCGGTGCTGGCGTCGGCGCTGGTCCGCCCGCTGGCCGGCCGGCTCGCCCTCGCGCCCGAGTACCTCCAGATCCTGGCCGACCTGGTCAACCGGCCCCGGCCCGCCATCTCCACCGCCTCACTGGAGGACCCGGCCGACAGCATGTACCGCTGGCGGGCCCTCGCCGCCGACGTCCTGGCCCCGGAGGCCGTCGCCCTCCACCGCCGCTTCGCCGCCTACCGCTTCACCGTGGGCGAGCTGGCCCAGCGGGCGCGCACCGGCCCCCACCGGGGCGACCGCCTCTTCACCAGCGACCTGGTCGACATGGTCGCCGCCCTGCTCGGCGCGCCCGTCTCCGACGCGACGGCCGCGCTGCGGGCTACTCGTCGGGCGGGGTGACCACCTCGCGCTGGATGCGGACGTCGCTCTGGGTCACACCGGCGACGGTGATGCCGTCGACGGCCCGGAGGGTGCCGTCGGACCGGTCGAAGTAGAGGATCGACGCCTGGAGGGGCACCGGCTCCTCGCGCTGGAGGCTGCGGAGGCCGGCTCCGCCGGTCGACCCCTCGACCCGGAGCACGGTGTCGTCGCCGAGGTCCTCGACCGCCCGGCGGTGGCGGTGGCCGGCCAGCACCAGCGGCACCAGCCCACCCAGCTCGGCGGCCGTCCTGGGGTCGTGGACGAGGGCGACGTCGACGGGCTGGTCGTCGTCGGCCACCTCGAGGTCGGTCGCCACCTCGGCGGCGAAGTCGTCGGCGACCTCTTGCTCGTCCTCGCCGCTGCCGGCCTGGGACTTGTCGGGCGTGAAGCGGGGATCGCCGACGCCCCAGAAGCGCAGCCCGGCCACGGTGATGGCGTCGTCGTCGAGGACGATGGCGTTGTCCTGACGGCGCACCGCCCGCTGGGTCGCCTGCGAGTCGTGGTTGCCGCGGACGTAGACGTAGGGCGCGTCGACGTCCTCGATCTCCTCGGCGAAGCGGCCCTCCAGCTCGGTGCCCCAGTCGTTGATGTCGCCGGTGTCGACCACGACGTCGACGGCGAACTGGTCGACGAGCTCGCTGATCATGGTGAACGCCTGCGGGTTCAGGTGGATGTCGCTGACGTGGAGCACGGCCACCGTCCCGTCGTCGCGCTGGAACGACCGGACCGACTCGCCGGCCTGGTACAGCACGGCCACGTTCTCGACCAGGCCAGCCAGCTGGGCGCTGTAGTCGTCGAGCCGGTCGAGCACCTCGCGGGCGTCGCCGACGGCGGTGGGGGCCAGGGCCAGCACGCCGGAGTAGCGCGGTTCGGCCAGCGACTCGGCTCTCCAGGTGCGGGCGGCGACGCCCATCGACCCGCCGGCGGCGAGCACGGCCACGAGGGCGCCGACGAGCACCTCTCGGGGACGGAACCGGCGCAGCCCGGACAGCACTGCGCCCCCGACGCCGGCGGTGACGAGGATGCGGACGGCCAGCCGGCGGATGGCCGAGCGGACCTCGGCGTCGACCTCGCTCTCCAGGTCCTCGAGCATGGTCGGGTCCTCGGCGATGGCCCGGGCCTCCTCGGGCTGGAGCTCGTCGACCCGGAGGTCGAGTCCGAGCGGGCCCTTGTGGGAGTCGAGCGAGATCCGGCCCAGCGGGGCCAGGTGGACCTCCGTGCCGCCGTGCAGCGAGGGCCGGGCCGAGAAGGTGGCGTCGAAGGGCCCGATGTCGGCCGGCGTGTCGCCGAAGGCCATCACCCCGAGGGTCGCCCCCGCCAGCGCCACGAGGATCGTCAGGAGCGCGCCCCCGACCCGCCGCGCGACCCACCCCCGGAACCGGTGATCAGATCGGTCGGCCACCCATCCGATCTGATCACAGGTTCGGCGGGGGTGCGGGCCGTGGCAGCCTGAGCCGATGACCGACCGGACCGTCGCCACCCTCGTGCCGTCGGCGACCGACCTGGTGTGCGCCCTGGGCGGGGCCGACCGGATCGTCGGCATCAGCCACGAGTGCGACCACCCGGCCGTGGCCGGCCGGCCCGTCCTGACCCGGGCCAACCTGGCCTCGGCCCCCGAGCCCGGGCAGGCCGCCGCCGACCCCGCCGCCCTCGACACCGACGTCACCACCGCCCACGCCGCCGGCGAGCCGCTCTACCTCACCGACCGGGACCTGCTCGACCGGCTGGTCCCCGACGTGGTGGTCGCCCAGGACGTGTGCGACGTCTGCGCCGTCACCGGCGACCAGGTGGCGTGCGAGGTCCCCGCCGGCACCGAGGTCGTGCGGCTGGGAGCCGTCGACCTGGAGGGCCTGCGAGCCGACCTGCGCCTCGTGGGCGACGCCCTCGGCGGTGACGGGCCCGAGCGGGCGGCCGCGGCCATCGCCGAGCTCGACGAGGGCCTGGCCGTCGTCCGCGCCGGCGTCGTCGACCTGCCCCGCCCCACCGTCCTGCTCCTGGAGTGGAGCGACCCGCCGTTCATCGCCGGCCACTGGGTGCCGGAGCTGCTGGAGACGGCTGGCGGGCTCGACGTCCTGGGCGCGGCCGGCGCCGCCTCCCGCCGGGTCACGTGGAGCGAGATCGCCGCGGCCGACCCGGACGTCCTCGTCTTCCTCCCGTGCGGCTACGGCCTCGACGCCGCCGTCACCGAGGGCCGCGCCCTCGTCGAGCGGCCGGAGGGGGCCGGGTTGCGGGCCGTCGCCGAGGGCCGGGCCTGGGCCGTCGACGCCACCCGTCTGCTGTCGCGCTGCACCCCGGTGGCCGCCGACGCCGCCGCCGTCCTGGCGGCGATCCTCCACCCCGCCGCCGTCGGCCCACCCGACCCCACCGACGCCGTCCGCCTCTGAGTCACGCCGGCTCGGCGACCTCGATCGTCCGGTCGACCCCGACGTCCGCCACCACGACCTCCTCGCCGGTCGCCGGGAACCGCACCGCCACCTCGACCGGACCGGCGTCCGCCCCCAGGCCGACGTGGACGGTGAGCTCGCTCTGGCCGAGGAAGTGGGTGTCGACGCCGACGTGGCGCACCTGGCTCCGGCCGTCGGCGCCGGTCACGGTCACGACCGCGCCCCGCGCCTCCCGGCCCGAGGCCGCGCCCCGCACCGCGACCCGGAGCCAGTGCCCCTCCTCCCGGGGACGGGTGAGCAGCACCCGGGGCGAGGCGCCGGTGTCGGCGATGACGACGTCGAGCACGCCGTCGCCGTCGAGGTCGGCGACGGCCAGGCCCTTGCCGTCGCCGTCGGGCACCGGGCCGTCCGGACCGAGACCGGCGTCGACGCTGACGTCGGTGAAGACACCGGTCCCGTCGCCGGTCCAGGCGTGGTCGGTCGTGCCGGCGTAGTCCTCCGCCCCCGACGGCGGGACACCGGGGTCGTAGCCGTTGGTGGCCACCAGGTCGAGGGCACCGTCGCCGTCCAGATCAGCCAGGGCCGCGCCCCATCCCCACTCGACGTCGACCACGCCGGCGTCCGGCGTGAGCTCGGTGAACCGCCGGTCGCCGTCGTTGCGGAACAGCTTGCTGCCCGAGTGCTCGCTCACGCAGCCGGGCGGCTCGCAGCTGTCGAGGAAGCCGATCGAGGTGGTGAACCAGTCGAGGTCGCCGTCGCCGTCGACGTCGCCGAAGGTCGAGCCCATGGCGTTGGAGACCGAGGCGAACGGCGTGGCGGCCGTGCCCTCGGTGAAGGTGCCGTCGCCGTCGTTCCAGAACATGCGGACGGTGCCGAAGTCGCTCGCCACCACGAGGTCCTGCCAGCCGTCGTCGTCCAGGTCGACCAGTGTCGACCCGAAGGCGTCGCGGGGGACGACGCCCGCCGCCACCCGGTCGCCGCGGTTGTCCGGCGTGTCGGTGAGGGCGACGCCGGCCGTCTCGGTCACGTCGTCGAACACCCCGGGCCCGGCCGTGCCCCGGTTGCGGAGGAGCCGGGCGTGGGACGAGGGCGCGTCCCCGAAGCGCTGCGGGGCGGTCCACTCGTTGGTGTGGATGTCGACCCACCCGTCGTTGTCGACGTCGCCGAAGCTCACGGTGAAGCCGGCGCGGGGCTCGTCGTCGGCGAGGGCCACGCCCCGGGCCTCCGCCTCCTCGGTGAACGCCCCCGAGCCGTCGTTCATGAACAGGTGGAAGCGGTCCTCGGCGATCGTCGTGACGTAGAGGTCCGGGAACCCGTCGTTCTCCAGGTCCGCCCAGCCCGCCCCGTTCCCGTTCATCGGACCCCCGTCGAGCCCGAGCGCCGCCGTCACGTCGGTGAACCGGCCCGAGCCGTCGTTCTCGTACAGCACCCCCGGCGCCCGCACCCGGGTGAAGTACAGGTCCGCGTCCCCGTCGGCGTCGAAGTCCCCGGCCGCCACGCCGCCCGCCGAGCGCTCCTCCTGGCAGGCCTCCAGCGCGTCGATGGCCTCCTCGGACGCCTCGTTCGGGGGTGGATCCCCCGGCGCGCTGAAGAGGCAGTCGGGTGGCACGACGAGACCGCCCTGGGTGTGGGTGATCCCGACCTCGGCCGCCACCTCCTCGAACGTGAACGGCGAGGGCGCCGCCGGCTCGTCCGCCGGTCCGGCCTCCGGTCCGGCCGCCGGTCCGGCCGCCGCGTCGGTCTCGGTGTCGGCCGGGGTCACGGCCCCGGCGTCGGTCTCGGCGTCGTCACCGCCGCCCAGACGGGTGGCGAGCACCACGCCCACCAGGGCGACGCACACCACTCCGGCGGCGATGCGGAGCCGTCCCGAGAGCGGGCGCGCCTCCTCGCTCATGGGGCCGGGTCGAAGCTGCCGATGAGGTGGTGGTCGCCCCCGGGCTCGAGGACGAAGCGACCTCGCACCGGCCCCGGGGCCGTGCTCCCGACCACGTGGCCGTCGTCGATCACCTCGGCGGCCACCGTGCCCTCGACCTCGAAGGCGAACAGGGCCGCGGCCTGCGGCGTGGTGTCGGCCCGGGCGATGACCAGCTCGAGCCCGGTGAAGGTGTAGGTGGCCACCTCGACCGGGCCACCGTCGGCCAGGGCGGCGCGGACCTCCTCGAGGCGGGGGCCGGAGACGGCGGTGGCGGCCAGGTCGGCGTCGCCGCGCCGCAGGGCGTCGGCCTCGATGACGAGACCCTCGACCAGATCCCGCGCCATCGAGGCGGCGATCTCGTCGGTCAGGGCGGCGATGGCGTCGGTCCCCTCACCCCGCGTCACCTCGGGGATGGCCCCTGCCGGCAGGTCGACCGTGGGGCGGCCGGCGAGGTCCAGGACCCTCGGCGGATCGACCTCGGGCGTCACCGTGGTGACGGCCAGCGCGAGCACGGGGACGAGGACGAGCGCCCCGGCCATGGCCCTCGTCCGGGGCAGCCGCCCCTCCGCCAGCGGGCGGAGGGCGCAGACCAGGACCAGCCCACCGATGATGGCGACCTTGGTCGAGAACTCGGTGGTGAAGCCCCCGGCCATGATCGACGACGCCGCCCCGACGGCCGCGGCGAACACGAGCCGGGCGGTGCGACCCTCCGGGATCGTCTTGGGGTCGGTGATCATGAAGAAGAGGAAGATGAGGATCTCGGGCGAGCCGGCCAGGGCCCACCAGTAGTCGAAGCCCTCGACCGGGCCCACGCGCCAGCGGGCGGTCATGGCGTGGCCGCTGGCGGCGATCACGGCGACGCCGGCGGCGTAGGTGGCCCAGAACGCCGCCGCCGCGCCGAGGAGGTGGAGCCGACGGGTGATGGCGATGCCACCGACGACGATCACCACGTAGGTGAGGACCAGCCCCGGCGACCACACGCCCCACCAGAGGTCCTGGGGATTGGCGTGACGGGTGCCGACCACGACGAAGACGATCACCAGGCCGATGTTCGAGGGGTTGAAGACGTGCTCGCCCCGGTACCGGATGACGTACTTGGACAGCAGCGACACGCCGGCGGTGGCGACCCAGATGTGCCAGGCGTCGAGGCTCCACCAGTCGCCGTGCTCGGTGCCCGCGGTGCGGAGGAGGAGGGCGACGCCGTTGCCGGTGAGCAGGGCGCTGGCCGGCCAGGCGATGACCCCCTGGTGGGCCATGGTGATGCCGACCTCCAGCACCGCGCAGGTGCCGAGCGACAGCAGGATCTGGGCGATCGACAGCTCGAAGTCGAGGACGGTCTGACCCAGGACCTGGACCGTCAGCAGCACGGCGGCGACGTGGAGGCGCGGGTCGCGGAGCGACGGCAGGAGCACGGGGTACCGGGTCCGCCCGATGCGGACGCTGCGCTCCCGCGCCGGCTCTGCCGGCGCGGGGAGCGCGTCGCCTCCCCTCCTCCTCCTCCTCAGCGTCGCCGCGTGCGACATCGTCCCCCGCCGCCCTGCCCTCTCAGGCCGGGGCCGGGCCCAGGCGGGACAGCTCGTCGATGGCCTCGAGCCGGCACCCGCACGCGGGCGGCTCGCTCCGCTCCGACGCCGGCGGGACCGTGTGGAGGTACATGGCCACGGCCATGGGGATGAACACCACCGCGTTGTAGAAGAGGTGGAGCTCGGCCCGGGGCCAGACGAGCTGGACGACGCTGGTGGGCACGTCCTTGCCGAAGTAGGGCGTGTCGGTGGCGGCCTGGGCGAAGAGCAGCAGATGCTCGATGTGGTGCCAGAACTGGAGCCCGAGGGCGATGGTCCACCACGTGCGGGCCTGCCCCGTCATCCCGGGACGGAGGAGGAAGAGCCCGACCAGCATCACCAGGGCGTAGCCGTAGTGGAGCCACTCCTCGCTGATCAGCACCGGGAACAGCTCGCCGACCACGCCCCGGGCCTCCGGGCGCGGGGTGTCGGACACCCAGATCTGGAAGGCCTGCACCAGGTGCTCGGCCCAGTGGGCCACGACGATGCCGAAGAAGACCCACAGGGCCCGCTTGTGCCATCGCGTGTTCAGCAGGGCGACGAGTCGCCGCGCCCCTGCCGTGCCCTCCGTCGCCGCCTCCGCGGTCGTCGTGGTCATGTCGCTTCCCCTGTCGTCGGCCCCCCGGCGACGTGACGAAGATCATACCCCGACACCCGAGACGTGTCGTCGGTGAGGTCACCACCGACCGGCCTGTCAGGCTGGGGTGATGACCGCACTCGGGGGGCCGGCCGACCGGCGGCTGGTGTGGCGGGTCTCGGTCGGCGTGGGCCTGTCGGTGGCGGTGACCAACCTCGTCGGGGTCGTCGCCGTCTTCGCCTTCGCCGTGTGGGTGCTCCCGGGCGACCCCATCCCCGACCAGGACCGGGCCATCTCCGTCAACCTGGTGATGGCCGCCATCTGGACCCCGTTCGCCGTCCTCCTGGGGACGATCTGGGGCAACCGGCGGATGCGCCCGGCCCGCGTGTGGCTGCTCGAGGGCCGCCCGCCCACGCCCGACGAGGAGACGGCCGTCCTCCGGAGCCCGATCCGGCTGTTCCGGGTGCAGATCCGGCTGTGGCTGCTGTCCGCCCTCCTCTTCGCCACCGTGAACGGGCTCATGACGCCGCGGCTGATCACCCGGGTCGGGTTCCCGATCATCCTCGGCGGCCTCACCACCAGCGCCCTCACCTACCTCAGCACCGAGCGGATGCTGCGCCCGCTGGCGGCCCGCGCCCTCGCCGAGGGCATGCTCGACCGGCCCCGGCTGCCGGGGGTGACCGCCCGCCAGCTGCTCACCTGGGCCCTCGGCACCGGCGTCCCGATCCTCGGGCTCGTCATCACCGGCATCTTCGGCGCCGTCGAGACCGACACCAGCCGGATCTCGCTGGCCGTCACCATGATGGCCCTCGGCGGCACCGCCTTCGCCGTCGGCCTGTGGGCCACCTTCCTCGGCGCCAAGGCCGTCGCCGACCCGGTGCGATCGGTGCGCCAGGGGCTCGAGCGGGTCACCGACGGCGACCTCGACGTCGAGATCCCCGTGTACGACGGCAGCGAGGTCGGGCTGCTCCAGGACGGCTTCAACCGCATGGTCGAGGGGCTGCGGGAGCGGGAGCGCATCCGCGACGTCTTCGGCCGTCACGTGGGCGCCGCCGTCGCCGCCGAGGCCGTCGACAACAGCACCCTGGGCGGCGAGGTGCGCGACGTGGCCGTGCTGTTCGTCGACATCGTGGCCTCGACCCGGCTGGCCGCCGACAACCCGCCGGCGGTCGTGGTCGACGTCCTCAACCAGTTCTTCTCCGTCGTCGTGGCGACGGTCGACGACCACGGCGGCTGGATCAACAAGTTCCAGGGCGACGCCGCCCTCGCCGTGTTCGGCGCCCCGGCCGAGTGCGACGACCCGGCCAGCTCGGCCCTGTCCGCCGGTCGGGCCCTGGCCCGCCGGCTGGCCGCCGAGGTCCCCGACTGCC
>DASVEC010000153.1:0-2686 GCA_036380755.1 Iamia sp.
CGCCAAGCCCGGTGAGGGCGGCCAGCTGCCGGGCTCGAAGGTGTACCCGTGGATCGCCAAGACCCGGTACTCCACGCCCGGGGTCGGGCTCATCAGCCCGCCGCCCCACCACGACATCTACTCGATCGAGGATCTCAAGCAGCTGATCCACGACCTCAAGAACGCCAACCCGTCGGCCCGCATCCACGTGAAGCTGGTGTCCGAGGTCGGCGTGGGGACGGTCGCCGCCGGCGTGTCCAAGGCCCACGCCGACGTGGTGCTCATCTCCGGGCACGACGGCGGCACCGGCGCCAGCCCGCTGACGTCGCTCAAGCACGCCGGCGGGCCCTGGGAGCTGGGTCTGGCCGAGACCCAGCAGACCCTGCTGCTCAACGGCCTGCGCGACCGCATCGTGGTCCAGACCGACGGCCAGATGAAGACCGGTCGCGACGTGCTGATCGCCGCCCTCCTGGGCGCCGAGGAGTACGGCTTCGCCACCGCCCCGCTGGTGGTGTCGGGCTGCATCATGATGCGCGTCTGCCACCTCGACACCTGCCCGGTGGGCATCGCCACGCAGAACCCGACGCTGCGCGAGCGCTACAGCGGCAAGCCCGAGTTCGTCGAGACCTTCTTCGAGTTCGTGGCCGACGAGGTCCGCGAGCTGCTGGCCTCGCTCGGGATGCGCACGCTGGCCGAGGCGATCGGCCACGTCGAGCTGCTCGACACCCGGGCCGCCGTCGACCACTGGAAGGCCTCCGGCCTCGACCTGTCGCCGATCCTGGTCCAGCCGATCTCCGGCTTCCCCGACCAGGACCTGTACTGCACCAAGAGCCAGGACCACGGTCTCGACCGGGCCCTCGACGTCGAGCTGATCGAGGCCTGCCAGCCGGCGATCACCGGCGGCGAGCAGGTCACGCTCGAGCGCGACATCCGGAACGTGAACCGCACCGTCGGCACCATGCTCGGCCACGAGGTCACCAAGGCCACCGCCGGTGCCGGGCTGGCCGAGGACACCATCGACATCACCTTCACCGGGTCGGCCGGCCAGAGCTTCGGCGCCTTCCTGCCCAAGGGCATCACCCTCCGGCTGTTCGGTGACGCCAACGACTACGTGGGCAAGGGCCTCTCCGGTGGGCGCCTCACCCTCCGGCCGCCGCTGGAGGTCCACGAGGACTTCGTGGCCGAGGACAACGTCATCGCCGGCAACGTCATCCTCTACGGGGCGACCGGCGGCGAGGCCTTCCTGCGGGGCGTGGTGGGGGAGCGGTTCGCCGTCCGCAACTCCGGCGCCACCGCGGTGGTCGAGGGCGTGGGCGACCACGGCTGCGAGTACATGACGGGCGGCCGCGTCGTCGTCCTGGGCCCGACCGGCCGCAACTTCGGCGCCGGCATGTCGGGCGGCATCGCCTACGTCTGGGACCCCGACCGGGTCTTCGGCGGGCTGGTGAACCGGGAGATGGTCGAGCTCGAGCCGCTCGACGACCTCGACCGCAACTGGCTGGTGGGCACCGTGTTCCGCCACCAGGAGGCGACCGGCTCGGAGGTGGCCGGGCGGCTGCTCGCCGACTGGCAGTTCAGCGTCGACCAGTTCACCAAGGTCATGCCCCGCGACTACAAGCGGGTGCTCCTCGCCATCAAGGCGGCCGAGGAGTCCGGGCGCGACATCGACGAGGCCATCATGGCCGCCGCGAAGGGATAACGGTGGGCGACATCCAAGGGTTCCTGAAGCATGGCCGCGAGCTGCCGACCCGGCGGCCCGTCCCCGTGCGCCTGCGGGACTGGAAGGAGGTCTACGAGCCCTTCGCCGACGAGGTCCTCCAGACGCAGGCCAGCCGGTGCATGGACTGCGGCATCCCGTTCTGCAACCAGGGCTGCCCGCTGGGCAACCTGATCCCGGACTGGAACGACCTCGTGTTCCGCGACCGCTGGCGCGAGGCCATCGACCGGCTCCACGCCACCAACAACTTCCCGGAGTTCACGGGGCGGCTGTGCCCGGCCCCGTGCGAGGCGGCCTGCGTCCTGGGCATCAACCAGGATCCGGTCACGATCAAGCAGGTCGAGGTGTCGATCATCGACCACGCCTGGGACGAGGGCTGGGTCGTCCCGGTGAAGGCCTCCGTCGAGACGGGCAAGCGGGTCGCGGTGGTGGGCTCGGGCCCGGCCGGGCTGGCCGCCGCCCAGCAGCTCACCCGGGCCGGTCACGAGGTCACCGTGTTCGAGCGGGCCGACCGCATCGGCGGCCTGCTCCGCTACGGCATCCCCGAGTTCAAGATGGAGAAGCGCCACCTCGACCGGCGCATCGCCCAGATGGAGGCCGAGGGCACCGTGTTCCGCGCCGGCGTCGACGTCGGCACCGACGTCACCGCGGCCGACCTCCAGCGTGACTTCGACGCCGTCGTGCTGGCCGGCGGGGCCACCCAGGCCCGCGACCTGCCCATCCCCGGCCGCGAGCTCGACGGCATCCACCAGGCCATGGAGTTCCTGCCCCTGGCCAACCGGGTCCAGGAGGGCGACACCTTCGGCTCGTCCATCTCGGCCCGGGGCCGGAAGGTGGTCATCATCGGCGGTGGCGACACCGGTGCCGACTGCCTCGGCACCTCGCACCGCCAGGGCGCCGAGGTCGTGCACCAGTTCGAGATCATGCCCCGGCCCCCGGACGCCCGGCCCGACACCACGCCGTGGCCCACCTGGCCGCTGATGTTCCGCA
>DASVEC010000154.1:0-3413 GCA_036380755.1 Iamia sp.
GGACCCGGCGCCGGCGGCGACGAGGGCTCGCGTGGCCAGCCCGGTGCCGCACCCGAGGTCGAGGACGGTGAGCCCGTCGAGCGGGGGCACCAGCCCGAGCAGGGTCTCGACGGCCAGCTCGTGCGGTCCGCTCCCCGCCTCCACCAGGTCGTCGTACCAGTCGGCGATGTCCGACCAGCTCGGGCCGGTGTCGGTCATCGTCAGCGGGCGTCGGCGGCGCGGCGGTAGA
Organism: Iamia sp.; assembly: GCA_036380755.1. Classification (GTDB taxonomy): domain Bacteria; phylum Actinomycetota; class Acidimicrobiia; order Acidimicrobiales; family Iamiaceae; genus Iamia. The sequence continues at coordinate 230 of DASVEC010000154.1, forward strand.
GGGCCACGATGTCGTCGACGGTGGTCTCCCAGCGGAAGCGAGCCCGGCGGAGGTGACCGGCGGCGACCAGCTCGGCCCGGCGCTCCTCGTCGCCCAGCAGCCGCGACAGGGCGTCGCCCAGGGCATCGACGTCGCCCACGTCGACCAGCTCGGCGGCGTCGCCCACGACCTCGGGGATGGCGCCGGCCCGGGTGCTGACCACGGGGACGCCGGCAGCCATGGCCTCGAGCGGGACCAGGCCGAAGCCCTCGTAGACCGACGGGTAGGCCACGACGGTGGCGCCCCGGAGCAGGGCGGCCCGCTCGTCGTTGGTGACCCAGCCCAGGCGGATGATCCGGTCCTGGTGGTGCGCCTGGTCGACCGCCTCGGCCAGGGCGTCGGTGCCCCACCCGTCGGGGCCGACGAGCACCAGCCGGACGTCGGCGTCCTCCCCCGCCACCTGGTCGAACGCCGCCACCAGGCCGGGCAGGTCCTTGCGGGGCTCGACGGTGCCGACGGCCAGGACGTAGCGCTCGGTGCCGGCCAGCCGGTGGCCGGCGGGCGCGTCGCGCCCCTCGTCGGCGGGGCCCAGGTCGGGGGCGCCGTTGGCCACGGCGACGACGCGAGCCGGGTCGAGGCCCAAGATGTCGGCCAGCTCGCCGGCGACGAAGCGGCTGGGGGCGTGGACCCAGGCCCCGCCGGCCACCGCCTTGGCGACCAGCTCGGGGTAGTCGGCCGAGTAGCGGTCGACGAGCTCGGGGTAGCGCCAGGCCGTGAGGTCGTGCACGGTCACGATCCGGGCCGCCGACCGGGCCGGCGGCACCACGAAGTTGGGTCCGTGGACCACGTCGACCCGACCGGTCCACCCCTCGATGGCGGGCCGGTCCCCCCGCAGCCAGGCGGTGCGCAGCGGGCGGGCCGCCATCGGGCGCGACGCCAGCACCACCCCCGACGGGAGCGAGTGGGCGAGAGCGCCCCGCCCCCGCCACGTCACCGCGAAGGCCCGGACGGCCACGTCGCTGCGGGCGGCCATCCCCTCGACCAGGTTGGCGGTGAGGGCACCGACACCGGTGCGGGGCCCGATGAGGCTGGTGACGTCGAGCGCGGCGGTGAGGAGCGAGCCCGCGGCGACCATCGCGGCGCACCCTAACGAACGGCGGCGGGGACGACCGTGACCGGCCCCGCGGACCATCCGCGCTCACCGTCAGACGGGTGACTACTCTCCGCAGGACAACCGTCACGCACAGCAGGTGGATCACATCACGCCTGGTCAGGGTGCTGCCCCTGCGTCAGTGTGTCGATTCGATGACGCTGGGCGTGGTCGATTCCTCACAAGCAGTGGTATCAGACCGACCGGTTACGGGTGACGGCGACACGTTCCCCCCTCCTCCGCAGGACCCGGATGACGCTGGCGGCGCTGGTAGTGGGGACCTGCTCGACGGCGGCGCTCGCCACCGGACCGGTGGCGGCCCAGACCACGGCCGATCCCGTGGCCCCTCAGAGCAGGGTCGTCTACGGCAAGGGGTCGATGGACACCTCCCACGTCGATCTCACCGGCCCGTCGAGCGCCTCGGCCGCCGACCCCGCGGCCGGCACCTCGGGCTGGTCCACCACCGTCGATCTCGAGCCCGGCACCGAGATGGTCGCGATCACGTGGGACGCCGCCACCAGCGCGCCGGAGGGCGAGGTCGCCCTGCGCAGCCGGACCGCCGCCGGCTGGACGGCCTGGACCCACATCCACGCCCACGCCGACGAAGGCGACGAGGGCGCCCCGGGCGAGCGGGCCGGCACCGATGTGGTCTGGCTCGGCCAGGAGGGCGCCGACGCCCTCGAGGTGCGGGTCGAGGCCGGTCCCCTGGTCGACGTGAAGCTGATGCGGATGCGCTACCGGGAGGGCCAGGCCCGGACGGTCACCGAGGCCCCGCAGAGCCGCACGGCCACCCAGGCCGTGACCAAGCCGACGATCCGGCCCCGCAGCGACTGGGCCTCCGGTGGGTGGAAGTACACCACGCCCGGGTGCAGCGGCGGTCCGCAGGTGGCCAGCAGCCTCAAGCACGCCGTGGTCCACCACACCGCCGGTGGCAACAGCTACTCCGCCGCCCAGGTGCCCGGGATCATCGACGGCATCTACGCCTTCCACACCGGGTCGACGTCCTCGGGCGGCCGGGGCTGGTGCGACATCGCCTACAACTTCCTCGTCGACAAGTACGGCGGGATCTGGCAGGGCCGCACCGGCGACATCACCAAGCCGGTCGTCGGTGGCCACGCCCAGGGCTTCAACACCGGCAGCGTCGGCCTCAACCTCATCGGCAACTTCGAGACGGCCCAGCCCACCTCGGCCATGCTCGACTCGGCCGCCAAGTTCCTCGCCTGGAAGCTCTCGCTCCACGGGCTCGACCCCAAGGGCAACGTCGTCATCACCAGCGGGGGCAACCCCCGGTACACCGCGGGGACGAACGTGACCCTGCCGGTCATCAACTACCACGGCCAGTCGGGCTACACGGAGTGCCCCGGCGCCAACGTCATCGCCAAGATGCCGGCGCTGCGCGACGCGGTGGCCTGGTACATGGCCGGCTCCGACGACCCGCCGGACCCGCCCGATCCGCCCGACGATCCCGAGATCGACTTCACCCCGTTCGACACCGCCGAGGATCTGGTCTGGCGCCAGTACGTCGACTTCCGCCGCGACCCCGGCCTCTACGAGGACCGCAAGTGGTGGTTCACCGAGCTCAAGGCCGGCCGGACCAACCGCAACGCCCTCGTCTCGGCCCTGGTCCGGAGCGAGTACGTCCAGGACGAGACGGCCGATCCCATCCGCCTCTACCTGACCTACTTCGGCCGCATCCCCGACAGCGCCGGCATCCGCTACTGGTGGTCCGAGATGGACAGGGGCCTCAACCTCCGCACGGTGTCGGCCCGCTTCAGCGGCTCGCCCGAGTTCAAGGAGACCTACGGCAACCTGAGCGACGAGGCCTTCGTGCGCCTGGTGTACCGCAACGTCCTGGACCGCGAGGGCACCAACGCCGACATCTCCTACTGGGTCGGCCAGATCCGCAACGGCAAGGACAGCCGCGGCGGCGTCATGGCCCTGTTCTCCAAGACCGAGGAGTACAAGGACCGCTCCCAGACCGTGGTGGACGTCATCCTCATCCACGAGGTGATGCTGGGCCGGGCCATCGGGGCCCAGTCCCACATGGAGTGGGTC
>DASVEC010000155.1:0-4549 GCA_036380755.1 Iamia sp.
CACGACGCCCTGGGGCGCGTCGGTGCGGGCGGTGCCGTCGAGACGGGTCCGGCTGACCCGCTGCACCGGGACGCGGTCGCCCTCGGCCAGCTGGACGATGTCGTCGACGATGTCGGAGCGGTCGAGGTCGGCGGCCACCAGCACCTCCCGGACCCGGCGGGTGCCGGCCAGCAGCAGCTCGCGCACCGCCTGACGCCCCTCGACCTGATCTCCCCCCAGCCCCCGCTTGGCCGACGCCCCGCCGCCGGCTCGGGCGGGCACAGCCATGTCATCGACGGGCCGGTCCCGTGGCGGGCCGCCGCGACCCTTCGGCACCCCCCGTCCTCGGGCCACGCCACCCCGGGGCGCGCCGCTCTTCGGTGCCCCACCGCGAGGCGCGCCGCCCTTCGGAGCGCCGCCCCGTCCCCCAGACGGCCTCCGGCCCGGGCCGCCGCTCCCCCGCTTCGGCCCACCCCGACCCGGGCTCATCGGTGCACCCCCGCTGCGAACCGGTGATCAGATCGGACGGCTTCCCGTTCGATCTGATCACCGGTTCGAGGGGAGGTGGGGTGAGGGGTCATGGCTTGGTCACCACGGCGACGGCCATGGCCATCACGCCCTCGCCCCGACCCAGGGCCCCGATGCCCTCGGTGCGGCGTCCGGTGACGGTGACGGGGGCGCCGACCGCCTCGGTGAGCACCGCGGCCATCTCCCGGCGGACGGGCGCCAGCCTGGGGGCGTCGAGGACGACGGAGCAGTCGACGTTGCCCGGCTCCCACCCCTCGGCCCGCACCCGGCGGGCGACCTCGGCCAGGAGGGCGACGCTGTCGGCGCCCTTCCACTGCGGGTCGGTGTCGGGGAAGTGCTGGCCGATGTCGCCCAAGCCGGCGGCGCCGAGGAGGGCGTCGGCGCACGCATGGGCGACGGCGTCGGCGTCGCTGTGCCCGGCCAGGCCGGCGGTGTCGGGGAAGGTGACCCCGCCGAGGCGCAGCGAACGATCGGGGTCGTCGCTCCACGGGTGGAGGTCGACCCCCAGCCCCACGCGCACCTGCATCAGCGCACCCCCACGAGGTGGCGGGCGACGGCCTCGGCGTCGGCCGGGTGGGTCAGCTTGACGTTGGCGGGATCGCCCTCGACGACCACCACGCGCCCCCCGGCCTGCTCGACGAGGGTGGCGTCGTCGGTGGCGTCGGCCCCGGCGGCGTGGGCGGCCCGGAGGGCGGCGGCGGCGAAGGCCTGCGGGGTCTGGACGGCCACGATCGTGTCCCGGTCGACCGCCCCGCCCGCCTGCCAGCGCAGGCTGTCGACCACCGGAACGCCCGGCACGGCGGCGTCGGCCCCCTCGCGCACGGCGGCCACGACGGCGCGGAAGAGGTCAGGACCGGCGGCCGGGCGGGCGGCATCGTGGACCACGATCACGGCGGCGGCGTCGGGGACGGCGGCCAGGCCGGCGCGGACCGAGTCCGAGCGGGTGGCCCCACCGGCGACCACGACGTCGGCGCCGGGCAGTGGGCGGTCGAGATCGGCGGCGGGCACCACGGCCACCACCCCGTCGGCGCCGGTGCGGGCCGCGGCCAGGCTCCAGTCGACCACCCGGCGCCCGGCCAGCTCGACGTACTGCTTGGCGCCTCCGAAGCGCGTCCCGCCACCTCCTGCCACGACCACGGACCACACCGGTCCGGACGAGGTCGAGGCGGGCTCGGGCACCGCCGCAACCTACCGCCGCCGCCCCGGCCGCCAGGTTCTGTGACATGTGGCCCGACCGTTACCCTGGGTCCGTGCCCGAGACCTCCCTGCTCCGTGACGTCCCCCTCCTCGCCGAGCTGACCGACGACGAGATGGCCGCTGTGGAGGCCGTCACCACCACCACCGACCTCCTGCGGGGCGATCTCCTCTTCGCCGAGGACGACCCCTCCGACGACCTCCACGTCGTCCTGAGCGGGCGCATCGCCATCTCCAAGCGGTCGATCGACGGCCGCGAGTCGATGGTGGCGCTGATGGAGCGGGGCGACCTGGTCGGCGAGATGCCCCTGTTCGACGGGCTGGGCCGATCGGCCGAGGCCCGGGCCCTGGAGGCCTCGCAGGTCCTCACCATCCCCTACGCCCCGCTCCGGGGGATCTACGAGGGCCGCCCGGCCCTGCTGTGGGGCGTCGTCAAGCTCCTGGCCGAGCGTCTCCGCAGCACCAACGTGGCCCTGGCCGACTCGGTGTTCCTCGACGTCACCGGGCGCACGGCCAAGCGCCTGCTCGAGCTGGCCGGCGACGAGGACGAGTTCGTCCTGCCCATCACCCAGGAGGAGCTGGCCGGCATGGTCGGCGCCTCCCGCGAGCGGGTCAACAAGGCCATCGCCAGCTTCGTGCGGCTGGGCTGGATCGACCAGCGCGAGCGCCGCTACCGGATCCTCAACCGGGTCGAGATCACCCGCCGCGCCCGGTAGCGTCAGCTCAGGAACGCCGCGACCCGGCGCCAGGCGTCGGCCGCATCGGCGGCCCGGCGTGGGCCGGTCGGCATCGTGCACGAAGCCGTGGTCGGCGCCCTCGTAGCGGACGACCTCGGCGCCGGTCGCCTCCAGGTCGGCGGCGTCGGCGGCCGGCACCCACGGGTCCTCGGTGCCCACGATCATGAGGATCGGCGCCGGGTCACCGGCGGCCAGCACCTCGAGTGGCTCGGCCATCGTGGCGGTCGACCAGTGCTCGGGCAGGCGGACCATGCCGTAGAACGAGACGGCCCGGTCGAAGCGCCCGCTCGCCGCCGCCTTGAGCGAGAACATCCCGCCCTGGCAGAAGCCGACGACGGCGACGGGTTCGACGCCGAGGAGATCGGCCGTGGCCGCGGCGTCGGCCTGGATCGTGGCGTCGTCGAGGCTCCCGGCCGCCGCCATCTTCTCCTCGATCGTGGTCTCGTCCCGCCCGTGCCAGCTGTCGAAGCACCCGACCGACCACCCGTGCTCGGCGGCCAGCCGATCGCACAGGGCCGTGAACAGGGGGCGCAGGCCGCCGATGTCGGGGATGACCACCACGCCGCGGCGGGCATCGGGGGTCGAGGCGACGTAGGCGGGCGTGCCGGACGGGAGGGTCGTGCTGGTCACGGCGCCAGCATGGCCGCTCCCGGCCCGCGCCGCGGGGCGCCATAGGGTGGCGCCATGCCCTCGACCGACGACGTGCGCAGCACGGGCGCCCGGGCCGTCGCCTCGCTCCACCAGTCGATCACCGAACGCCTGGCCCGGCTCATCCGCTCCGACGAGGAGTGGGCCGAGCAGGCCGTCGACGTCGGTCTCGTCGACCGGGACTGGCTGGCCGACCCGGCCGCCAACCCGGCGCGCATCGCCCCGCCCACCGAGGTGCTCGAGCGCTTCCTGGCCCGGACTGCCGAGCGGCGCCCGTCGGTGCTGGCCAGCGTGGGCCTCAGCGCCCTCCAGGCCATGTCGCTGTCCCGGGCCGAGCTGGGGCCGGGCGAGGTGGCCACGCCCTCGGAGATCACCGTGGTCTTCACCGACCTGGAGGGCTTCACCACCTTCACCGCGGCCGAGGGCGACGACGCCGCCGCCCACCTGGTGGGCGATCACAACCGTCGCTTCGGACCCATCGTCCGCAGCCGGGGCGGCCGGGTCGTGAAGCGCCTGGGCGACGGGCTCATGCTCAGCTTCCCCGCCCCCGAGGCCGCCGTGCTGGCCGCCGTCGAGCTGGCCGGCGAGGACCACGGACCGCTCCGGGTGCGAGTCGGCCTGCACCACGGCGAGGCGGTGGTGGCCCACGACGACGTCCTCGGCAACGTCGTCAACATCGCCGCCCGCCTCACCGAGCAGGCCAGCGGCGGCACCGCCCTCGCATCGGTCGCGGTGCGCGACGCCGTCGGCGACCTCCGGGGCGTCACCTTCTCCCGGGCCCGGCGCTACCGCCTCAAGGGCATCGAACCGGTCTCCGCCTGCATCGTCCAGGCCGACTGAGTGCTGTCGTGCAGTTCAGCCGCGAGCTCCGCGACCGGGTGGCCGACGGCACGATCACCGTCTCGTACCGCCTGTGGTCGCGGCCGCAGGTGAAGGTCGGAGGGGTCTACCGGACCGCCGGGGTGCGGATCGAGGTCGACGACATCGAGATCCTCCCGTTCGCGGCCATCCCGGACGACGACCTGCCCCGGACCGGCGAGCCCGACCGCGAGGCCCTGCGGCAGCGGGCCGCCCACGCCGGTCCCGTCGGCGACGACACCCTGCTCCACCGCATCGAGTTCCACGTCCTCGCCCCCGACGACTGACCCCAGTCCGGCGTCAGTTGTAGCGGTCGAGGATGCTCGCCTCGGCGAGGCGGGAGAGCCCGTCCTTGATGGCCCGGGCGCGGAGCTTGCCGACGCCGGCGACGTCGTCGAGCTCGTCGATGCTGGCCCGCAGCACCTTCTGGAGGTCGCCGAAGCGGTCGACGATGGCCTCGACCACCGTCTCGGGCAGACGGGGGATGCGCGAAAGGAGGCGGTGGCCCCGCGGCGACAGCGACTCGTCGAGGTCGGGCGGGCCGTCGGAGAGGTGGACGGCGGAGGCGACCCGGCGCAGGTCGACGAGGTCGTCGTCCGAGAGGT
>DASVEC010000156.1:0-11230 GCA_036380755.1 Iamia sp.
CGCCGGGCCGAGGACGGCGGCCGCCACGACGGGGCGGGCGCGGCGGCTGACGACGGCGGCGCCGAGGGCGACCGGCAGCCAGGTCCGGCGGACCGCCTGGGCGATGGCCCGGCCGGCCAGGAGGTGTCCCCGCCCGGCCAACCGGACAGCCTCCGCGCCCGGGCGTTCGAGACCCGCCAGCTTCCGGGCGAGGGCCGCCGTGGAGCCGGCGGCCACCGCCGTCCCGAGCACCGGGTGGCCGACCGCGACGAGCGCCCAGGCCGCCCCGCTCCACCCCGACACGCGCAGCGGCGCCACCGCGGCGCCGTGCCGCACGGCCAGCGGACCGGCCGACGAGCCGTAGGCGAACCGCTGGGCCCGCCACGAGCGGGCGTCGGCCCGCACCGGGTGCGTGGCGGTGACGGACGGGTCGTAGCGGACGGTGGCGCCGGTCGCGGCGAGCCGCCAGACCAGGTCGACGTCCTCGCCGTAGCGCAGGTCCTCGTCGAACCCGCCGATCGTCTCCAGCGCCTCGCGTCGCACCACGAGGGCCGCGGTGGGGACGTAGGGCACCGGGCTCCCCGGGCGGACGGTCGCCTCGGCCGGTCCCATGTCCAGCGGCGAGGACTCGACCTCGTAGCGCGCCATCGCCCCGGCTCCCCCGGTCGGGACGATGCGGGGGGCGACGGCCGCGACCGCCGGGTCGGCCAGGTGGAGGAGCAACCGATCGAGCCACGCCGGCTCGGGGACGACCTCGGCGTCGACGAAGGCGATCACCGGATGGTCGGTCGCCCGCCAGCCGGTCTCCCGCGCCGCCGCCGGCCCCCGGGAGACGTCGTGGCGGAGGACCGTCACGCCGGCGAGCCCGGCGAGTGGCTCCGGCGAGCCGTCGTCGACCACGACCACCTGCCCCGCAGGACCGAGGGCGGCGAGCGTCGGCCCGACGGCCGCGGCGGTGCCCCGGACCGGGATCACCACGGCCACGTCGCCGAGGCCGAACGACGGCTCGACAGCGTCGAGGCGGGGGTGGGCCATCCCGGCGTCGAGCAGCCGGCGCACGAGACGGGCGCCGCCACCGGTCGTCGGCACCGGGTCGCCGGACGCCAGCCGGTCGATCACGCCGGAGCCCGCCGCCGTCACCCGCAGCAGCCGCAGCGGCGACCCGCCGACCAGCACCCGCCCGCCCTCGATCCGGCGCACCCCCGGGTCGAGGGCGATCCGCAAGCCGTCGGGCAGCGGTGGAGGGTCGGTCACCGGGCGGTCATGCCGGCGTCGACGGGCAGAAGGGCGCCGGTGACGGCCCCGCTCGCCTCGCCGCACAGCCACGCCACCAGCGCGGCCACCTGGTCCGCCGTCACCAGGCCCTGGCTCAGGTGGTGGACGGCGAACTCGTCGACCGACGCCAGGCCGTAGACCTCGGCGCTGGCCTGGAGCATCGACGTGTCCGTCGAGCCGGGCGCGACGGCGTTGGCCGTGATGCCCTCCGGCGCCAGCTCGGCGGCGAGGCTCCGCACCAGCCCGACGACGCCGGCCTTGGCCGCGGTGTAGGCCGTGAGCAGGGGCAGCCCGACGCTGGCCCCGGCCGACGCCACGGCCACGAACCGGCCCCGGCGGGGCGGGGCCGAGGCGAGCAGGGCGGGCACGGCAGCCCGAGCCAGGCGCCACACGCCCTCCAGATTGATGCCGACCATGGCGTCCCAGGTGGCGTCGCCGGTCTCCCACGCCGGGTCGCCGCCGGTGATGGCCCCAGCCGCGGCCACGGCGGCGTCGACCCGGCCGAAGCGGGCGATGGCCTGGGCCACGGCGCCGTCGAGGCCGGCCTGGTCGCGCACGTCGGCCACCACGCCGACGGCGCGCTCGTCGCCCCCACAGGCCGCGACCACACCGTCGAGGTCCTCCCGGGTCGCCAGGGCGTACCGCAGCGCGGGGTCGTCCTCGCACCGATCGACCAGCACCAGCCGCCACCCGTCGGCCGCGAGCGCCCGCGCCGTCGCCGCCCCGATCCCCCGCGCCCCACCCGTCACGATCGCCACCGGCGCCTCGGTCATGGCCCGACGCTAAGCGACCGCTCCAGGTCGGCGACGAGGGCGTCGAGGATCTGCTCGCCCTCGGCGGCCGACGCGCCGGTGGGGTCGCCCAGGACGCCGTTGGCGGAGACGGCCCTCACCCCGCCGTCGCGCAGCGCGGGCATCAGCTCGGACAGCGGAGCGGTGGCGCCCGCCTCGGCCCGATCGAGCCACACCGCGGCGGGGTCGAGGGCGAGCAGGAGGGACGTCTCGGTGCGGCCGGCGTGGGCGTCGCCACCGGCGATGCGGGGCGACCAGGCCTCGACCCGCCGGCCCTCGGACCGCAGCACGGCCACGGCCCGCGCCAAGGGCTCGGCGTTGCCGCCGTGGCCCGACACCAGCACGACGGCCGCGAAGGCATCGGCCGAGCGCACCAGTTCGACCACGACCCGCTCGAGGGCCTCCTGGCCGATCGACAGGGTCCCGGCGAAGCCGGCGTGCTCGCCACTCGACCCGTAGGGCAGGGCCGGCGCGACGACGACATCGGCCCGCCGGGCCGCCAGCCGGTCGCACACCGCCACTGCGACCGCGGTGTCGGTGCCCAGCGGCAGGTGCGGGCCATGTTGCTCCGTCGACCCGAGCGGGACGACGAGCGTCGCCCCACCCGGAACCGTCGGAGACGTCAGCCGAGAGAGCTTCAAGCGCTCCTCCGACGAGCGCGCCGCCCACGCCGCCCGGCCGGATCGGCCCGGCGCAGCCGCTGGGGGTCTGGGGGTCTCCCCCAGACGAAGCCGATCGTAGCCGAGGAACGAGGCGTCGTCGGCTGGGACAGCGCGAGCGCAGCGAGCACGAACAGTTCGAAGGAACGGAGCGAGCGCCAGCGAGCGAGTGACTGAGACCTAGTACCGGATGACGCCGCGGATGTTCTTGCCGTCGCGCATGTCCTGGTAGCCCTGGTTCACGCCGTCGAGGTCGTACTCGCGGGTGACGAGCTCGTCCAGCTTGAGCTGGCCCTCCATGTAGAGGCGCAGCAGGCGGGGGATGTCGCGGCGGGGGTTGGCGTTGCCGAAGATGCAGCCCACCAGCTCCTTGCGCTGGAGGGTGAGGTCGAACAGGTTGAGGTCGACCTGGTTGGCGTTGATGTCGGCCACCGAGACGACGACGCAGCGGCCGCCCTTGGCCAGCAGCGACATGGCCGGGGCGATCATGCTGCCGTCGACCTGGCCGGTGGTGATGATGACCTTGTCGGCGTTGGCGCCCCAGGTCAGCTCGCTCACCAGCGCCTGGGCCTCCTCGAAGCTGGAGACGCAGTGGGTGGCGCCGAAGATCGGGGCCTGCTCGTGCTTGAACGGCACCGGGTCGACGGCGATGACGTGGCGGGCGCCGGCGTAGGCCGCGCCCTGGAGGGCGTTGGCGCCCACGCCGCCGATGCCGACGACGACCACCGTCTCGCCGGGCTGGACGTTGGCGGCGTTGACCGCCGCGCCCCACCCCGTCGTGACGCCACAGCCGACGAGGGCGGCCTTGTCGAGGGGGATGTCGTCGGTCAGCTTGATGCAGCTGGCCTCGCTGACGACGGTGACCGGGCTGAAGGTGCCGAGGCAGCACATCAGGCCGAGGTCGGTGCCGTCCTTGGCGTGGTGGCGAGCGGTGAGATCGGTGACCTGGCGCCCGGCGAGCAGGAAGGCGCCGAGGTCGCACAGGTGCTGCCAGCCGCGGGCGCACGACGGGCAGCGACCGCACGAGGGGATGAAGCCGAGAGCGACGGGGTCGCCCTCCTGGAGCGTCGTGACACCGGGGCCGACCTCGACGACGCGGCCGGCGCCCTCGTGGCCACCGATGACCGGGAACTGGTTCAGGCCCATCATCTTGGCGATCTCGGGGTCGAGGACCATGTCCCCGGTGACCAGGTGCTCGTCCGAGTGACACAAGCCGGAGGCAGCGAGCTCGACCTTGACCTCGCCGGCCTTGGGGTCGTCGAGGGTGATGTCCTCGACGCTCCACTCGGCGTGCTGCTCCCACAGGATGGCGGCTCGTGACTCCACGTCTCACTCCTCGTATCCGGCCGCGGCACCGCGGCCTTGTTGGACGGCTGTCCAGCATCCTTCCACAGCCTCCGAACCCGTGCCCGGCCGCCATCCAACATCGCCCGGGCACGCTGAACGGGGGTTCGGAGCCCACGTTCTGGGCGACTCCTTCGTCGCCGCCCAGACCGCCCGTCACTCGCTGAGAGGCCTCGGGGTCGTCGTCGTCGGATCGACCGCTCCGTGATCCCCTCGGCCTCTCAGTAGGGTCTGCCGGCCGTCCACGACCTCCTGGGGGAGCCTCCGCCGTGACCGATCACATCCTCGCCATCGACCTCGGCACCGGTGGGCCCAAGGTCGCCCTGGTCGACGGTCGGGGCAAGGTCGTGGCCCACGAGGTCGAGACCACCGGGGTGCTCCTCGAGCCCCACGGCGGGGCCGAGCAGGACCCGGACTCGTGGTGGGACGCGATCACCCGGGCCGTCCTCCGCCTGGTGGCGGCCGCGCCCGACGAGGCCGCCCGCGTCGCCGGGGTGTCGGTCACCTCGCAGTGGTGCGGGACGGTCCCCGTCGACAGCGACGGGAAGGCGATCGGCAACGCCATCATCTGGATGGACAGCCGGGGCGCCGAGGCCATCGCCAAGGTGGTGAGCGGGCGGCTCAACGTCATGGGCTACGACCCGCGCCGCCTCGCCCGCTGGGTGCAGCTCACCGGCGCCGCGCCGAGCCTCAGCGGCAAGGACTCGATCGCCCACATCCTGTGGCTCAAGGAGGAGCGGCCCGAGGTCTACGACGCGGCCGAGCGCCTGCTCGAGCCGGGCGACTACATCAACCTCCGGCTCACCGGGAAGGCGGTGTCGTCGCACGACTGCATCGTCATGCACTGGCTCACCGACAACCGCGATCGGGACGCCATCACCTACCACCCCCAGCTGCTGGAGTGGACGGGTGTCGACAAGGCCAAGCTCCCCCAGCTGGTGCCGTCGGCCTCGGTGGTGGGTGAGCTGCTGCCGGCGGTGGCCGAGGAGTGGGGCATCGCCGCCGGGGTGCCGGTGACGACGGCGATGGGCGACGTCCACGCCGCCTGCGTCGGCTGCGGCGCCGTGAACGACTACGAGCCCCACCTCTACCTGGGCACCAGCTCCTGGCTGAGCTTCCACCTGCCCGGCAAGCGCACCGACATCCGCAACAACATGGCCGCCTTCCCGGCGGCCCTGCCGGGCAAGTACTTCCTGGCCAACGAGCACGAGGCCGCCGGCGCCTGCCTCCTCCACGCCCGCGACCAGCTCCACCTGGTCGACACCCTGGAGGAGCTCAACGACGTGGCCGAGTCGGCCCCGGCGGGCAGCAACGGCCTCATCTACCTGCCGTGGCTCAACGGCGAGCGCACCCCGGTCGACGATCACACCATCCGGGGCGGGTGGACCAACCTCTCCCTGTCGCACGATCGGGCCGACCTGCTGCGGTCGATCCTCGAGGGCGTGGCCTACAACTCCCGCTGGCTGATGGAGGCGGTGGAGTCGTTCACCAAGTCGCCCCTCGGTCCCATCGTCGTCATCGGCGGCGGCGCCCGCTCGGACCTGTGGTGCCAGATCCACGCCGACGTCCTCCAGCGCCCGATCCGCCGGGTCGAGGACTACCAGCACGCCGGGACGCGGGGCGCCGCCCTGGTGTCGTGGGTGGCCCTCGGGCGCATGGGCGTCGACGACCTCGACGGCCTGGTCGAGGTCGAGGAGGAGTTCACCCCCGACCCGTCGACGACGGCCACCTACCAGCCCCTCTACGAGGCCTTCCTCGCCATGTACAAGGCGACCAAGGGCATCCACGCCGGCCTGAACCACTGATGCGCGCTCTCGTCCTGGCCGTCGTCCTGGGTCTGGTGGCCGTCGGCTGCTCCGACGACGGTGGCGACACGACCACCGAGGCATCGACCTCGACCTCGACCTCGACCGAGGCGTCCACGACCACCACATCGGCAGTGACGCCACTCGACACCTACGAGGTGTCGGAGACCCGCCCCACCTGGGTCGACACGACCCGGACCACCGCGGCCCACGGCGGCCAGCCGGAGCTCCCGGAGCGCACCCTCGACGTCGTCGTCTACGCCCCCGACGGCGAGCCCGGGCCCTGGCCGCTGGTCGTGTTCGGCCACGGCAGCAGCCGGGCCGGCGACCACTACGCGGCGACGCTCCGCGCCTGGGCCTCGGCCGGCTACGTCGTCGTCGCTCCGGACTACCCGCTGACCTCGGAGGGCACCCCGGGCGGGTCGAAGCTCGACGACGTCGAGGCGCAGACCGGCGACGTGTCGTTCCTGATCGACACCGCCCTGGCCGAGCTCGACACCATCGACCCCGAGCGCATCGGCATCGGCGGCCAGTCCCTCGGTGCGATCACCGCCCTGGGCGTGGGGTTCAACGCCTGTTGCGCCGACCCCCGCATCGACGTCGTCACCGAGTTCGCCGGCATCTGGTTCCCGCTGTCGGACGGCGCCCAGGACCCGGCCACCACCGACCGGCCGCTGCTCATGGTCCACGGCGGCGCCGACCACAGCCTGACCAGCATCGACACCGCCCTCCAGGTCTGGGAGGACACGATCGACGCGCCCGGCGGGTTCATCACCCTCACCGGCGCCGAGCATGACGACGGCTACTACGACGGTCCGGTCGACGCCCGGGGCACGGTGGTCACCGAGGCGGCGCTGGCCTTCTACGACGCCCACCTCAAGGACGACCCCGACGGCTGGGAGCGCGTCCAGGCCGCCGTCGAGGCCGCCGGCCCCGACGTCGCCACCCTCCGAGACCGCTAGAGGCTGTTGATCGGGGGGCGCTCGGCCTGGCGGAGGGGGGTGTCGAGGGGGGCGTGGCCCTCGGGGGTGAACTGGCGCATGACGTCGCCGACGGGGTCGAGCCCGAGACGCCGCAGCGCCGCCGCCATCACCTCGGCGGCCATGACGCCGAGCTGCTGCTGCGACTGGTGCCGGTGCGTCCGCCGGCCGAGGTCGACCTGGGCCAGACCGGTGCTCCCGTGGCGGGCGAAGGCATCGAGCAGCAGGGCGATCTCGACGCCGTAGCCCGCCGGGAACGACACGTCCTCGAGCAGCGAGCGCCGGGCGGCGTACTCGCCGGCGAGGGGCTGGACCAGCCGGGCCAGCTCGGGCCGGAAGAGGCTGAGGAGCGGGCGCGCCACCAGCTCGGTGACCCGGCCGCCGTGCTCCTCGACGGTGCCGTCGGCGGCGACGATCGGGCGCTCGTAGAAGCCTTTCACCAGCTGCACGGCCGGGTCGTCCAGCAGCGGGCCCAGCAGTCCGACGACGTAGTGCGGCCCGGCGTCGAGCACGTCGGCGTCGGCGAACACGACGAGGTCGCCGGTGCTGGCCCGCACGCCCCGCCACATGGCCTCGCCCTTGCCCCGCTCGGCCGGGACGACCGTCGCCCCGGCGGCCGCCGCCACCGCCGCGGTGGCATCGGACGAGTCCGAGTCCACGACGACGACCTCGTCGAGCAGGCCGGCGACCCGGAGCGGGAGGTAGGCCTCGAGCACCCGGCCGACCGTCGCCTCCTCGTTGCGGGCGGGCAGCACCAGCGAGGTGGTGGTGCCGGCGGCCCGCTTGCGGGCGACCAGGGCGTCGAGGTCGTGGTCGGCGTGGTGGGAGGTCCGGATCGGGGCACGGTACCGGTCAGGTGGCAGGCTGACGCCCCATGACCCGAGGTCCCCGCCCCGACCCCGGCGACGATCCCATCCTGGCGCGCCGGGCCCAGATCGCCCGGTGGGTCGATCTGGGCCAGAAGGTCGGCTACGGGTTGTTCGGATTGGCCGTGGTGGCCTTCCTGATCGGCTTCGTGGTGGGGCTGGAGGACTGGGTCGTCACCCTGATCGTGGCCTGCCTGGTGGTCGGCTCGATCGTCCTCGCCCCCGCCATCGTGTTCGGCTACGCCGTGAGGGCCGCCGATCGGGCCGACCGCGACGGCGACTGGTAGCTGCCGGGCCGCTTCCACGTGACGACCGGGGCGTCGTCGTCGAGGATCCGGGCCACGACCGAGCCGCCGCTGAGGGCGATCTCGCCGTGCGACAGGTCACCGAGGTGGCCGAAGAAGAGCTCGTCGGCCTCGCTCTGCTGGTCGCCGATCAGGGGCACCGCGACGGTCAGCGTGGTCTCGCCGGCCGGCAGCTCGACGACGACGTCGACCGGCTCGTGGTCGACCCCCGGCGTGGCCCCGTTGTACCCGCCGACGATGGCGGTCGAGACCCGGAACGACACCGGGTGGGGCACCGCCTGGTTGGCCTCGACGACGAGGTCGAGCGGGCCGTCCGAGCCGGGGTCGCCCTCGTCGGCCTCGGGATCGGCGACGAGCCCCAGCTCGAGACCGGCACCGTCGTAGATCACGGCGTCGTCGGGGCTGCCGAGGCGGACGGCGCTGGCCGGGTGCACGAAGCTGACGGCGGCCCGCAGGACCTCGGCGTCCTCTTCCAGCTCGTCATCGAGGATCTCGAGCTCGAAGGGCACCTCGGTCTCGCCGGCCGGGATGTCGACGCCGAGGGTCCAGGGGCACGGGCTCCCGAAGTCGACCTCGGGGCAGTTCACGTCCTCCGGGTCGGCGTCGGGGAACAGGACCTGCACGGTGGTCGACAGGTCCTGGTCGAGCGGGGCCGACAGGAGCAGGCGACCCGGCAGGTCGAAGTCGGCTTCGCTCACGTCGTCGATCTCGATGCTCAGGAGCGGCCGGGCGATGGCGAAGTCGTCGGCGCCCACGGGGGGCGGTGGGGCAGGAGTCGGCGCCTTGAAGTCGGCCGCGCCGACCACGGTCGGGGTCAGGGCCAGGCCCAGGGCGAGCGCCAGGCCGGTGGCCAGGCGACGGGTGGGGGTGGTGGACATCTCTCCTCCTCGGAGGGTTCGGTGGTGTGCCCGTCCTGACCGCCGCCCCCGACCCGCCTTACCGCTCGGCGCCGGGGAGCCGTCCCCTGCGAGGATGTAAGGCGGTCCCGCTCCAGCGGTCAGGAGGGTCGATGGACCTGAGGACAGACGTCGACGACGCCGACCTCGTGCGCGCCGCCCAGGCGGGCGACGGGGAGGCCTTCGGCGTGCTGTTCGACCGCTGGTCGACCCGCGTGGTCGACGTCGCCTACCGCATCGTCCGCGACCGGGAGGTGGCGGCCGAGGTGGCCCAGGACGCCTTCCTGGCCGCGTGGACGGGGCTCGACCGCCTGGAGCAGGTGGAGTCGTTCGGCGGGTGGGTGCTGCGCATCGGCCGCAACCGGGCGCTCAACCGCCTCGAGCGCGAGCGCCGGTCCGTCCCCGTGGGCAACGAGGAGACGACCGACATGGTGGACCGACGGACCGAGCCGGCCGACGAGGCGGGCGATGCCGCTGCCGGGGCCGAGAACACCGAGCTGGTGTGGGCCGCGGCCACCGCCCTCGGCCCCCGGGACGCCAGCGTCCTCGACCTCCACCTCCGTCACGGACTGGCCCCGGCCGAGATCGCCGAGGAGCTGGGCGTCACGGCCAACACCGCCCACCAGGTCCTGTTCCGGCTGCGGTCCCGGTTGGGCGACGCCGTCCGGGCCTGCGTGCTGTGGCGGGCGGGGCACCCGGCCTGCCCCGAGCTGGCCGGTGCGGTCACGGCCGCGGGGATCTCGGCGTTCGGGGCCGACGCCGTGAGGGTGATCGGCGCCCACGCCACCGGCTGCGCCGACTGTGCCGGACGGCAGGAGGCCCGGCTCTCGCCCGAGGCCCTCTTCGCCGCCGTGCCCCTGCTGATGGTGGCGCCGGAGGTGCTCGCCGCCATCCGCTCCGGCCTGGCCGACTCGGGCGTGCCCGTCGGACCGACCCCGTCGGGCTCGCCCCCGGCTCCTCCCGGTGGCTCTCCCGGTGGCTCGGCCGATGGGTCGGCACCGGACGGCGATCCCCCGGGGCAGATGTCGGCCCGGCGGCCGGCGGTGATCGCGGTGGCCGCCGGCCTGCTGGTGCTCGTCGTCGTGGCCATCCTGCTGCTGGGTGACGACGGCGCCGATCCCGAGGAGGTCGCGGCCGACGGCACGGCGTCCACCTCCACCACCGACGAGTCGTCGGACGCGACCGAGCGCCCGTCGTCGACGTCGACCTCGTCCTCGACCACCGAGGCCCCACCGCAGGGCGCCTCCTCACTCCCCTCCCCGATCCCGTCCTCGACGACGAGCACCACGGGCCCCAACGCCGACATCGGCACGGTGTCCGAGCCCGGCTTCACCCCCAACCCCACCACGACCCGCCCGCCGGCGAACCCGACGACCACGACCACGACCACGACCACCACCACACCGCCACCGGCCGCCCCCACGATCATCTCGTTCACCGCCACTCGCGTCCCGGGGCCGGGGTGCGCGACCCCGTCGCAGCGCGTCGCCCTCTCGTGGCGGACCTCGGGCGCCGACGACGTCCGCGTCGCCGGCCCCGGCGCCCCGTCCGGCCCCCGCCCCGAGATCGGCACCGCCCAGGGCTGCTCCGCCGGCCCCGGCACCTACGTCCTCACCGCCTCCGGTCCCGGCGGCTCCGTCTCGAGGACCGTCACCGTCCCCGCCTGAGCGCGGCGAGCTGGTCGGCTGCGGCCAGCATCCGACGGCCCACCGGCTGGAGGCCGATCCGCTCGCACACCAGTCCCGTGCTGACGCGCTCGACGACGCCCCACTCCCAGATGGCGGTGGCGTCGAGGCCGGTGCGGGCGGCCAGCTGGTCGCACCGGGCCTCCAATGCCGCCGGCGTGTCGGGGTCCTCCCGCATGAGGATGCCGAGGTCGTACTCGGGCTCGGCGACCAGGCCGTCGGGATCGACGAGCTTGAACCCGTCGCCGGCCTGGAGGGCGTTCCACTGATGGACGTCGCCGTGGACGAGGACGGCCCGCTCGTCGTCGTGGGCCGCGCCCCGGGTCTCGGCGCAGGTGAGCGCGTGGGCCACCGCCGCCTCCGAGCAGGGGCGACCGAGCTCCTCCCACGACGCGGCTACGACGCGGGCCAGCCAGGCCGCCTTGTCGGCACCGGTCGGGAGGTCGACGTCGGGGGCGGGGCGCCAGACGCGCGACGCCGCCTCCACGAGGAGGTCGGTGCGCCGGTCGAGCGGCAGGTCGAGGTCGGCCATCGACGGGCCGAGCCGCTCGAGCAGCAGGACGCCGCGCTCGACGTCGTCACGCAGCAGGGCGACGCAGCCCTCACCGGCCGCGAGGCGGAGGGTCACGATCTCGTGGCGCGCCG
>DASVEC010000157.1:0-4821 GCA_036380755.1 Iamia sp.
CCGGCCACCGGGGCCGTCCGGGCCCGGACGAGCACGACCACGATGCTCACGAGCGTGCCGAACCACAGCGTCTGGGCCAGGCCCCGCGAGGTGTCGTAGTCGAGGTAGCTGGTGCCGACGAGGGCCTCGACGTAGGCCCCGGCCTGGAACTCCGAGCCCCCGATCAGCGGGGTCAGGTAGCCGGTGAACAGCGAGATCACCAGCAGGAGCGAGGTGATCGACAGCGCCAGCACCAGCGAGCGCAGGGCATCGAGCGGGGTCGACGGGCCGTCGGCCACCACGCCGACGGGAGCGACCATCAGCAGCACCAGCCCGGCGAACACCACCAGGTGGGGCGGGCTGACCAGGGCTCCGAAGGAGGCCTCGATGCCATAGAGCTCGTGCCAGACGGCGTCGACGAGACCGCCGAGGGTCAGGGCGGCCAGCCCCCCGCTGGCGCTGCGGAGCAGGACGATCGGGGCGCGGGGCCCGTGGGCCAGGGCGAAGGCGCCGAGCACGAGGGCGACGCCGGCCACCCCGCCGTACAGGACGAGGTGCCAGCTCGACAGGAAGTCGGACTCGGTGTCGACGGCGAAGCCCAGCGAGACGTGCCGGGAGATGTCGCCGAACAGCCCGACGGCGGCGATCGTGTTGGCCACCATCAAGGCGAGCAGCCACCCCGGCTCGACCCGCCGGGGCATGCGCTCGTCGGGCGCCGTGAGCCGGGTCCAGACCGCGGCCACCGGCGTCAGACCTTCTCGATCACCGGTTCGTCGGCGCCACCGGGTTCGATCCCCGTGGCCAGGACCTCGGTCGCGATCCAGTCGGCGTGGGCCAGGAGGTCGGCGTCGGCCGCGGCCAACCGCAGGGTGATGCGATCGGTGAGGGCCAGACCGGCCTCCTTGCGCATCCCGTTGACGTGGTGGATCAGGTCGAGGACGCGAGCCTCGACGCGCAGCTCGTCGTCGAGGGCGGTGTCGAGGGCCAGGGTGACGCCGTCGCTGGCGCTCACCGCCCACCCCTCCTTCTCGGTCCGCTCGACCAGCACCTCGTCGGCACCGAGGCGGTGGCCGGCGACGTCGAAGCCGCCGTCGTCGCGCTCGACGAAGTCACCGGCGTCGAGGGCCTGACGCACGGCCACCACGTCCTGGCCCAGCTTGGGGCCGAGGACCTTGAGGTTGGGCCGGACCCGCAGCTGGGTGGCCTCGACCGTGCCCAGCTCGACCTCCTTGACCCGCAGCTCCGACGCGATCTCGTCGACGTGGGCGGCCACGCGGGGCTCGCCCTCGACGACGATGCGGCGGAGCGGCTGGCGGCCGCGCAGGTCGGCCTTGGCCCGGGCCTGGCGACCCAGCTCGACGATCCGGCGCACGGCGGCGACGTCGGCCAGCAGCTCCTCGTCGGGAGCGACGACCGGCGGCCAGCCGGCGAGGAAGATCGAGGCGGGCACGTCGCCCGGGGCGTCGACGGCATCGACCACGAGCTGCTGCCACAGGTGCTCGGTGAGGAACGGCATCACCGGGGCGACGGTGCGGAGGGCGGTGGTGAGCGACGACCACAGCACGCGGATGGCGGCGGTGTCGCCGTCCCAGAAGCGGCGCCGCGACCGGCGGATGTACCAGTTCGAGAGGTCGTCGACGTAGGCCTCGAAGGCCCGGATGACGGTGACGGTGAGGTACTCCTCGTAGCCCTTCTCGGCCTCGGCCACGAGCTGGGCGGTGCGGGCCAGGGCCCAGCGGTCGAGGTCGGTGAGGCCGGGCTCGTCCGGCGAGACGCCACCGAGGTCGGCCGCGCGCGGTGAGACCCCGGCGATCACCGCGTACTGGACGAGGAAGGAGGCGCTGTTCCAGAGCGTGAGCAGCTTGCGCTTGATGTCGCCGGCGGGGCCGAAGCCGAACAGCAGGTTCTGGCTCGGCGGCTGGGCGCAGTACTGCCACCGCATCACGTCGGCGCCCATCTCCTCGAACGCCTGCTCGGCGCTGATCATGTTCCCCCACGAGCCGTGCATCTCCCGGCCCGTCTCGTCGAGCATCTTCTCGTAGCCCAGCACCTTCGTGTACGGGGCCCGGCCGGTGAGGACGACCGACATGAACAGCTGGGAGTAGAACCACAGACGGATCTGCTCGCGCATCTCCGACACCCAGTCGGCCGGGAACCAGTCCTCCCAGTAGGCGTGGTCGGGGAGGTCGGCCTGGGTCAGACCCTTGGCCGCACCGGTGGCGTAGCCCTCGGGCTCGTACCCCTCGTGCTGCCAGCCCAGGGTGGAGAAGGGGACGATGCCGGCGTCGAGCCAGACGTCGCCGACCTCGGTGACCCGGGTGACGACGTCGCCGCACTCGACGCAGCGGATGCGGACGTCGTCGATCCACGGGCGGCGCAGCTCCTCGAGCCCGTCGAGGCTGTCGACGGCCCGCTCGGCCAGCTCCTCCTTCGACCCGATGACCGTGATGTGCCCGCAGGTGCAGGGGTAGAAGGGCAGCGGCAGGCCGTAGTAGCGGCGGCGGGAGATGTTCCAGTCGCCCATGTTGAACAGCCAGTCGTCCATCCGCTTGCCCATGTAGTCGGGCGTCCACTCGACGGTGGCGTTGGCGTCGCGGAGGGCCTGGCGCAGCTCGTCGTCGACCCGGATGAACCAGTCGTCGGAGATGCGGAAGATCAGCGGCGTGTGGCAGCGCCAGCACTCGGGATAGCGGTGCTCGATGGTGCCGGCGTCGACCAGCCGGCCCCGCTCGCGGACGTCGGCGATGATCTCCTCGGCGGCGGCGCGGGCACCCTTGCCGGCCAGCCAGCCGAAGTCGTCGTAGAACAGGCCGCTCTCGTCGACCGGCGTGATGACGGGCAGGCCGTGGACCTGACTGAGACCGAAGTCCTCGGTGCCGCAGCCGGGCGCGATGTGGACGATGCCGGTGCCGTCGTCCATCGAGACCTCGTCCCACGGGATGACCCGGTGCTCGACCGCCTTCTCGGCCCGGAGGTCGTCGTAGGGGCCCTCGTAGCGCCAGCCCACCATGTCGGCGCCGGTGACGACCTCGTCGAACTGCTGGTCCTCGCCCCCCCAGCGCTCGACGGCGCGCCACTCGCCGTCCCGCAGGCCATAGCGGGCGGTCGGCGCCACCGCGGCGGCGACGTTGGCGGGCAGGGTCCACGGCGTCGTGGTCCAGACGACGACGGCCTCGCCGGGCCGGTCGAGCAGCGGGAACCGCACGAAGAGCGAGGGGTCGGTCTGGTCGACGTAGCTGCCGACCAGCTCGTGGGCGCTGATGGACGTGCCGCAGCGGGGGCACCACTCGGTCGACCGATGGCCCCGGTACAGCCGGCCCTGGCCCTCGACCTCCTTCAGGAAGCGCCAGATGTAGGAGATGTTGGTGTCGGAGAAGGTGAAGTAGCTCCGCTCCCAGTCCATCCACTGGCCGAGGCGGATCGAGCCCCGGGTGAGGTCCTCCGAGTAGCGCTCGACCACGGCCCGGCAGCGGCGGGCGAACTCGGCCAGACCGAACTCCTCGATCTCCCGCTTCGAGTTGAGGCCCAGCTCCTTCTCGACGCCGACCTCGATCCAGAGGCCCTGGCAGTCGAACCCGTTCTGGTAGCGCTGGTGGAAGCCTTGGAGGGCCTTGTAGCGCTGGAAGACGTCCTTGAGCGTGCGCCCCCACGCCGTGTGCACGGCCAGGGACTTGTTGGCCGTCACCGGGCCGTCGATGAAGCTGAACCGGGGGCCGTCGGCGTTCTGCGCCCGCACCGCGTCGAAGGTGCCCCGGTCCTCCCAGAGGGCCAGGATCTGCTGCTCGATGGAGGGGTGATCGGGCTTGTCCGGCAGCGGGTCGAACATCGGGATGACGCTACCGGTCCGGTGGGGTGAGTCCTGAAGTCCCCGTGTCCCAGAGGTCGTCGGCCAGCTCGAGCAGCGCGGCGGCCAGCGGCGCCGCTGGCGGGCCCAGCTCCAGCGGGCGGGCGGCGTCGGTGAGGCGGGCCAGGACGACGCCGCCGGATGCGGCCACGCCGACCATGAGCGTCCCGTGGGGCTCCTCCTCGGGATCGGCCTCGCGGACCTCCCGGCCCTCGACCACCACGGGGACGCTCGCCGGGCCCCCGACGGGCACGGCGTCGATCACCCGGGCGACCCGCACGCTGCGGACCGCCTCGCCCACCGGCCGGTAGACGGCCTCGATGGCCGCCGCGGTGAGGGTGGCGTCGTCGAGCCGATCGACCAGGGCGGCCTGCACCAGGGGCAACAGGGGCTCGCCGTCGCCCGTGGGCTGGGCGCTGAACCCGCCCGACATGCGGGTGTTGACCTCGGTGGCCAGCCACGCCCCGCCCGGCGAGGCGGAGCCGAGTGGGCCAGGCGAGTCGGGCGTGACGATCCCGTCGATCGAGAAGCCGCCCCGGTAGTCGACCCGGCGGCGCAGCTCCTCGCCCAGCCGGCGGGCGGCGGCCTCCATCTCGTCGCGGACGGCGACCGGCGGGTCGTACACGGTCGAGAGGCCGGAGTACACGAGGCGGCGACCGCGGCGCAGGGTGATGTTCTCGACCGGCCGGAGCACGGCCACGCCGTCGGCGGTGACGAAGGCGCCGATGCTGCACGGCGTGCCCTCGACGAAGGAGGCGACCCGGACGAGGCCCAGACCCGGACCGCGGGCGCCCTCGAAGGCACCGACGAGCGTGGCGGCCGTCTCGCCGGCGTCCTCCACGCCGACCCAGCGCACGCCGTCGGCGCCGCCGTTGCGCCCGCCGGCGGACACGACGACGCCCTGCCGCGGGGCGGCCTCCAGACGGGCGGCCGCCGCGGTGGCCTCGGCCGGCCGGACGACCTCGTGTGGCGGGGTGGCGACGCCGGCCGCGGCCAGC
>DASVEC010000158.1:0-11643 GCA_036380755.1 Iamia sp.
GTCAGGTGGGGCACGGCCGGGAAGTCGCGCTCCTTGTCCACCCGGATGACCACGTCCCGGGTCGTGTCCCGGGTGGTGCCCAGGGCGCCGTAGGTGACGGAGATGAACGACGGCTGGAGCCGGGCCAGGTCCTCCATGGTCTCGTCGAAGGTGACGAGGGCCTGCGGGGTCTTGGGCGGCGGGAACTCGAACGAGACCGACAGGCCGGCGTCCAGCAGATCGGCGATCTTGGCCATCCCGGGAGGCTACGCGAGCGTCCCGGTCCCACCGCAGGCGTCGGCTCAGCCGGTGGCGGTGTCGCCGGTGGCGGCCGGGGCGCGGGCGACGTCGGCCAGGCGGTCGCGGACCCGGTCGAGGGCGACGAGCTCGGCGTCGTAGGTGGCGAGACCCCACTCGGCCACCAGGGCGGGGTGGGCCAGGTCCGGGTCGGTGGGATCGAGCGCCTCGGCGACGGCTCGGAGGGCGGTCCGGTCGGCCTCGATCCGGGCCCGCTGCTCGTCGACCATCTCCCGGAGCCGCTCCGGGGCGACCAGCGCGCCCAGCATGAGCCGCAGGGCGAGGTGGTCGCGGTAGACGGTGGGCGGCACCGGCTCCTCGGCGGCCCAGTGGGCCAGCCGGCGCCGGCCCTTGGCGGTGAGCCGCCACACCCGGCCCGGCCGGCTGCCCGGGCGCTGGGCGTCTCGGCTCGTCACCAGCCCGTCGCCGGCGAGGCGGTCGAGCTCGGCGTAGATCTGGCTCATGGCGGGGGCGGCGAAGAAGAACCGCAGCGTGTCGTCGGCCCGGCTCCGCAGCTCGTAGCCCGAGGCCTCGCCGAAGGTCAGCAGGCTCAGCACCGCGGCCCCGGAGGCCGTCAGCTCGGATGTCGGTGCCATCGCGGCACGCTACTCACGTTCGTGCCGGTATGTTGTTCCGGAGCGGAACAAGGGGCGCTCGGTGACGTGCGTCCCACGCGGTTGACCTCAAGCGCCATCGAGGTCGTACCGTCCCCCGTCCACCACCACCGATGAGATCACCGTCGCCCGGCGGTCATCTCCCCCGAGACCCTGAACCCCGAGATCGCGGCTGAACAGGCCACAAGGTGGCCACTTCACCCCGGCAGGCTGAACCCGTCGGAAACCGCGACCCGATCACGACGACCACCTGCCACCATGAGCCGTCCGACGGTTCGCCTCGTCCCCCATCCTCGAACTGCCCCGGAGATCACCACATGAGCTCGTCCCTGGCCATCGATGCCCACGGGCTGGTCAAGCGCTTCGGCGAGAAGACCGCGCTCGGCGGGGTCGACGTCGCCGTGCCCACCGGCACCGTGACCTCGATCCTCGGCCCCAACGGCGCCGGCAAGACCACCACGGTGCGCATCCTCACCACCCTGTCCGTCGCCAACGAGGGCACGGCCACGGTGGCCGGCTTCGACGTCCGCACCCACCCCACCGAGGTGCGCCGCCGCATCGGCCTGGCCGCCCAGGACTCCACGGTCGACCCGCTGCTCACCGGGCGGGAGAACCTGGTGATGATCGGCGAGCTGCAGCAGCTCTCCCGGCGCGACGCCCGGACCCGGGCCGGGGCGCTGCTCGAGCAGTTCAACCTGGCCGACGCGGGCGACAAGGTGGTCGGCGAGTACTCGGGCGGCATGCGGCGCCGGCTCGACCTCTCCACCACCCTCATCGCCGACCCGCAGATCCTGTTCCTCGACGAGCCCACCACCGGGCTCGATCCGCGGGCCCGGACCGAGCTGTGGGACGTGCTCGACACCCTCACCGAGGGCGGCACCACCATCCTCCTCACCACGCAGTACCTCGACGAGGCCGACCGCCTGGCCGACGACATCCTCGTCGTCGATCACGGCCAGGTGATCGCCCACGGCGACGCCCGCAGCCTCAAGCGCCAGGTGGGGGGTGACAACATCGGCGTCACCGTGTCCGACGTCGAGCGGCTCGACGAGGCGGCCGAGATCCTCGGTCGTCTCACCGGCTCCGAGCCCGTGATCGACCGTCCGGTCCGCACCGCGGTGGCCCCCACCCACGACGGCGTGGCCGGTCTGGGCAAGGTGGCCGACGCCCTGGCCGCGTGCGGGCTCGGGGTCGAGGACCTCAGCCTGCGCCAGCCCACCCTCGACGAGGTGTTCCTCACCCTCACCGGCAAGCCCATGGAAGACGACACCGACCTGCAGGAGGTCGCCCGATGACCGCCACGACCACCCCCGATCTGGCGAAGGACCAGGGCCCGGTCGGCTCGGCGCCGACCGAATCCCTCGCCCGGCCCAGCCGCGGGTTGCTCCACGACACGTGGGTGCTGGCCCGGCGTGGCCTCATCCACATGAAGCGCCAGCCGGAGCAGCTGAGCGACGCCACCATCCAGCCGATCATGTTCGTCGTGCTGTTCGCCTTCGTGTTCGGCGGCTCGATCCGGATCCCCGGGTTCCCCGACGAGCCCCGCGTCTACCGCGAGTTCCTGATGGCCGGGATCATGGCCCAGACCCTGGTGTTCACGTCGTTCGGCGCCGCCATGAGCATCGCCAACGACCAGAAGAACCAGGCGATCGACCGCTTCCGGTCGCTCCCCATCGCCAAGGGGGCGGTGATCGGTGGCTACGCCGTGGCCAACGTGCTCAAGACGATGCTCCCGATCATCATCATGTCGATCACCGGCTACGCCATCGGCTGGCGGATCCGGGGCAGCTTCATCGAGACGGTGGGCGCCTACGGGCTGGCCATCGCCTTCGCCTTCGCCATGATCTGGGTCGGCATCTGGATGGGGGCCATGGTGGGCACGCCCGAGGGCGTCACCGGCATCGGCTTCGCCACCATCTTCCCGCTGACGTTCGTGGCCTCCACCTTCGTGCCCCTCGAGGGCATGCCGGGGGTGGTGCGCACCATCGCCGAGTGGAACCCGGTGACGACGCTGTCCGACTCGCTGCGCGAGCTGTTCGGCAACCCATCCGTCGACCCCGCCGCCAACGCGCCGTGGTCGATCCAGAACCCGGTCCTCTACACCTGGATCTGGGTCGCCATCATCATCGCCGTGTTCGCCCCGCTCGCCGTGCGGGCCTACACCAAGAAGAACGTCCAGTAGGGAGGACGTCGCGACGGTCCGGTCAGTCCGCCACCGCGCGGGCTGACCGGACGTGGCGACGGATGGCGGCCGCGCTCCAGTTGTCGTGGTCCTCGCCGACGGCGACGACGTCGCCGAAGGTCCACTCGGTCAGGCAGTTCACCGTCAGCAGGTTCGGGTTGATGGGGAAGACGAGGCGGTTGCGGCACCGGCCCTCGGCCTCGAGCTCCCGCCCCAGCTCGTCGGTGCCGGTGATGCGGACCCGCCGCGGGAAGCCGTCGGCGTCACGATCGACCACCTCCCGTAGCCCCTCGGCCAGACGGGCGCGGGTGCCGTCGCGGAGCAGGAAGCCATGGATCGAGCGACAGCCCTCGCCCCAGTCCATGGTGATGGTGTGGAAGGCGTCGGCCGCCGACGCGGTGGCGTAGCTGTAGCCCCCGTGGGCCGCGAACCCGCCCACCAGCATCTCGCCGACCTGCGAGCGGTGGCCCCACGAGCGATCCCGGAAGCCGAAGCCGTCGACGGCGATGTCCTCGCCGTCGAGCACGATCCGGCCCTCGACCCGGCAGGGCTGGTCGAGGTGCGTCTCGCCCAGACGGCTGGGTGGGCAGATGCCGGTGAAGGTGACGTCGATGTGGAGGGCGTCGCCTTTGCCTGTCGCGCCACTCGCACGCTCGCCGGCGTCGGGGTCGTCGTAGACGACGTGGTAGCGGTGCTCGGGCTCGAGGGTGCGGTACCGGATGCCGTTGGCCAGGGCGATGTCGGTGAGCGGCTGCGCCGGCAGCGGCAGGTGCCAGAAGTTCTTGGCGTAGCGGCAGCTCCAGACCTGGTCACCGCTGGGGTCCCAGACGTAAGCACCGGCGGCGACGACGCCCAGGTTGGGGCGGAAGAAGGGGTACAGCTGGGCCGACAGGTCCCGCTCGGGGACGGTGAAGGTGAACCAGCAGGTCTCGGTCCACGCCGGGTCGTCGTCGATCGGGACGTGGAAGCCGTCGTCCGGGTGGGCGTCGGGATCGATCACGACCTTCGTCATCGCACCCTCTCGTCGACCAGGGCGACCAGGCAGGCGGCCGCCGGGTTCTCCCGCCAGATGGTGTGGTCGGCGTCGACGTCGCCCCGGGCGACGAGGCGGTTCATGACCCGGACCACGATGGCGGCGTAGCGGGCGGCGGCGAAGACCTCGTGGACGTCGAGGGCGGCCGGCTCCCGCCCGGCGACGGCGGCGTAGTGGGCGACCTGCTCGGCGCGGGTCGGCTCGCCCTCGGGCCGGTCGGTGCGCTCGTGGCCCCACGCGTGCTCGTGCATGGTGCGGTCGAACATCAGCCACCAGCCCACGTCCTGGCCGGGCGAGCCGAGGTGCACGGCCTCGAAGTCGGTGGCGCAGAGCGGGCGCATGTCGGCGCCGAAGATGATGTTGCCGGGCCGGCCGTCGCCCCAGCAGAGGCTCTGTGGCTCGCGGACGGACAGGTTGTCGGCAACCCAGGCGAAGGCCTCGGCCAGTTCGGGGAACACCCTGCCGTCGAGCTCGCGCTCGGCGAAGTCCCGCCACACACCGAGCTGGTGGGCGGTGCCGGGCGCGGTGCCGTCGGCCGGGAGCAGCCAGTCGAGCCCGGCGGCCCGCCAGTCGACGGCGTGGACGGCGGCGAGCACCTCGATGCCCGAGCGGACCATCGTGTCCCGCTCGGCGGGGGTGGCCTCGGCGAAGAACCCCTCGCTGGGGTACGGCGGCGACTCGACCGGGACCTCACCGTCGACGTGGCCCATCACGAAGAACGGCTGGCCCCACACCTCGGAGCCGGGCTCGAACCCGACCAACGGGGCGACGGGGACGGCGGAGTGCTCGGCCAGCGCGGCCATCACGCGGTACTGGACCTCGACGTCCAGGTCGAGGGCGCCCTGCCGGGGGTAGATCGGCGGGTCGGCGGTCTGGGCCCGGACCACGAAGCGCCGCTCGTCACCGCCGATGCGGGCGTCGACCACCGCCGTCTCGGCCGAGTAGCCGCTGCGCGGCCGCGACAGCGCGGTCACCTCGACCGGGGCGTCGAGGCGCTCCTCCAGCCAGCGGGCCAGACCGGCCCGCCGGACCGGGTCGTCGTCCAGCTCGGCCGGCAGCACGTCCACCGGCCGGGACGGTAGCCGGGCCGCCCGTCACCTGCTGGACAGGTGTCTAGGCGACGAGGATCGAGCGACACACCCGTCGGGCCACCTCGGTTCCACCCCCGGGGTGGACGAAGGCGGCGTGGGCCGCAGCCATCACCGCGTCGAGGGCGGCGGGCGTGACGTCGGCCCCGACACCTCCGGCCGCCTGCGCTCGGGCGAGCAGCACGCCCATCACCTCGCGGAGGGCGGCGGCCGGGCCGGCGGTGGCCGCGGCGACGTCGACGGTGCCGGCGATGCGGGCGGCGAGGGCGTGGCTCGCCGCCCCCCGCTGCACGGCCATCTCGAGGAACGCGGCCAGGGCCTCGGCCGGCTCGGCGGCGTCGGCGAGGGCCTGGCCCTCGGCCACCAGGGCGTCGATGTCGACCGCGATCGCGGCGGTCAGCAGGGCCGCCTTGGTCGGGAAGTGACGGTGCAGCGTGCCCGGCCCGACCCCGGCCCGCCGGGCGATGGCGTCGAGGGGCACGTCGAGCCCGTCGGTCGTGAAGGCCGCGTGGGCGGCCGCGAGGATGCGGGCCCGGTTGGCGGCGGCATCGGCCCGCACACGTCGACCGGCGGGGGGTTGCGCATCGTCGGCGGCGCGCCCTACCTTCGAAGCGGGGCGTGCGCCCCGCTTCCGGGAGGCCATGCCCGGAAGGTACCGACCGCCCCGGGAGGGCGCCACATGCCGCTGACCACCGACGACCGTCTCGCCATCCACGAGCTCATGGCCCTGCACGGCCACCTCAGCGACGACCGGCGGATCGACGAGCTCGACCTCCTGCTGGCCGAGGACGCCGTCTACGACGTCACCGCCTTCGGCCTGGGCGAGGTCCGCGGGCTCCCCGCCCTGCGCGCCCTGTGGGCGGCGGCCCCCGGCGACCAGCCCATCGGGCACCACGTCACCAACGTGGTGGTGACCGAGGGCCCCGATGGCACCGCATCAGTCCGGTCCAAGGGGCTGTCGGTCATGGCCGACGGCCGCGCCGGCACGGTGGTCTACGACGACGTCGTGGTGCGCACCGCCGCGGGGTGGCGCATCAAGCGCCGGACCGTCGAGCGCCGCGCCGCCTGATCCGCCGTGAGCGCAGGCGTCAGGCCGTAGGGCTATCGCCGCTCGGCGGCCTCGACCAGGTTGCGGAAGAGCATGGCGATGGTGGTCGGTCCGACACCACCGACGCGGGGCGTGATCCAGCCCGCGACCTCCTCGCAGGCCTCGTCGACGTCGGGGAGGAGCGTCCGGCCCTCGTAGCGCACGCCCGCCCCGACCACGACACCGCCCGGGCGCACGTGCTCGGGCTGGATCATGCCGGGCACGCCGGCGGCGGCGACGAGGATGTCGGCCTCCCGGGTGTAGTCGGCCCAGTCGTCGACACCGGTGTGGACGAGGGTGACGGCCGCGTTGGCGGTGGGTCGCTTCTGCGACAGGAGGATGCTGAGCGGCCGGCCGATGGTGACGCCCCGACCCACGACGACCACGTGGCGCCCGGCGACCGGGACGTCGTAGTGGGCGAGGATGGCCTCGATCCCGGCCGGCGTGCAGGAGACGGGGCCGGGGATCCCGAGGGCGAGACGCCCGACGTTGGTCGGGTGCATCCCGTCGACGTCCTTGTCGGGATCGACGGCCATCAGCACGGCGTCGAAGTCGATCTGGGGTGGGGCCGGGTGCTGGACGAGCATGGCGTCGACGGCCGGATCGGCGTTGAGCTGCTGCACCGCCTCGATCGCCTGCTCCGTGGTGCAGTCCGCCGGCAGGTGCACGTGGGGGCTGTGGCAGCCGAGCTCCTCGGCCTTGCGCATCTTCATCCCGACGTAGCGGGCCGACGGACCGTCGTCGCCGATGAGCACGGTGGCCAGCCCCGGCGTGTGCCCGGCCGCCCGCAGCGCGTCGATCCGCGGCACGAGATCGGCGAGCACGGCGTCGGCCACCGGCCCCCCCGGCATCAGAACAGCAGTCATGCCAGCGACCCTATGCCCCCCGTTCTTGCGACCCTCATCCACCTCAGGCGTGGACCAGGGCCGCAAGAAGCAGCGTCAGTGGAGGAAGTGACGTTCGCCGGTGAAGAGCATGGCCAGGCCGAGGCGGTCGGCGGTGGCGATGATCTCGTCGTCCTTGACCGAGCCACCGGGCTGGACGACGACGGCGACGCCGGCCTCGGCCGCCGCCTCCACGCCGTCGGGGAAGGGGTAGAAGGCGTCGCTGGCGCAGGCGCCGCCCTCGGCCCGGCCGGCGGCCTTGGCCGTGGCGATCTGGCCCGCCTCGACCCGGTTCTGCTGGCCGGCACCGATGCCCCAGGCCACGCCGTCCCTCACCAGGACGATCGAGTTGGACTTCACCCACCCGCAGATGCGGAAGGCGAGGGCGGCGTCGGCCAGCTCCTCGGGCGTGGGGATGCGCTCGGTGACGACGCGCCAGTCAGTGGTCGGGGTGACGAAGCGGTGGGGCTCCTGCACCAGGTAGCCGCCGGTGACGGGGCGGACGTGGAGCGGGTCGGGCGTGGGGGCGGGCGCCTCGAGCAGGCGGGTGCGCTTGCGCTTGGCCCGGAGGGCGTCGACCACACCCTCGCCGTAGCCGGGGGCGATGACGACGTCGGCCTGGGCCGCGGCCACCATCCGCTCGACCGTGTCGGGGTCGATGGGCTCGGACAGGGCGACGATGCCGCCGAAGGCCGAGCGGGGGTCGCAGTCGAAGGCCCGCTGGTAGGCCTCGGCCGCGGTGTCGGCGACGGCCGCACCGCACGGGTTGGCGTGCTTGATGATGGTGCAGGCGATCTTCCCGGTGGCCTGGGCCAGGTCGTGGGCGAGGAACCAGGCGGCGTCGGCGTCGTAGAGGTTGAGGTAGCTGAGCGCCATGCCCGAGTGCTGGGTGACGTGCGCCCACCAGGGGTCGGCCCCCGCGGTGCGGTAGAGGGCGGCCCGCTGGTGCGGGTTCTCGCCGTAGCGGAGCACCAGCGGCTCGCGGGTGGCCTCGATGCGCAGGGCGGCGGGCAGCGGGTCCGCCTCCCCGTCGTCGTCGGACGGGCCCGCCACCTCACCGGCGAACCAGGCGGCGACGGCAGCGTCGTACCCGGCCGTGGTGGTGAAGGCCTTGGCCGCCAGGCGGAGGCGGGTGGCCGCCGAGATGGCGCCGTCGGCCTGGATCTCGGCCAGCACCGGCTCGTAGTCGGCCGGGTCCACCACGACCGCGACGTGGGCGTGGTTCTTGGCCCCGGCCCGGATCATCGCCGGGCCGCCGATGTCGATCAGGTCGACGGCGCCGGCGTTACCCCCGTGCTCGAAGTCGGCCGGATCGGACCCGAAGGGGTACAGGTTGCTGACCAGCAGGTCGATGCCCACGATCCCGTGCTCGTCCATGTCGGCCTGGTGCGCCGGGTCGCCCCGATCGGCCAGCAGCCCGCCGTGGACCATCGGGTGCAGCGTCATCACCCGATGACCGAGGATCGCCGGGGCGCCGGTGAGGTCGGCCACGTCGGTCACCGGGATGCCGGCCTCGGCCACGGCCTTGGCCGTGCCGCCGCTCGACACCAGATCCCACCCGGCCTCGTGCAGGCCCCGGGCCAGGTCGACCACACCGGTCTTGTCGTAGGTCGAGAGCAGGGCACGCAACGGTCAGGTCTCCTGGGGGTCGGTGGTCGGCAGGGCGATGGTCCCGTCGATGATGCCGCGGAGCGTCGCCGAGTAGAGAGGCCGCTCGACGTCCTTGATCCGCTCGTGCAGGGTGGCCTCGTCGTCGTCGGGGAGGACCGCGACCGATCGCTGGGCGAGGATCGGACCGGTGTCGACCTCGAGCCCGGCGATGTGGACCGTGCACCCGGTCTCGGCCACACCGGCCGCCAGGGCGTCGCGGACGGCGTGCCACCCCGGGAAGGCGGGGAGCAGCGCCGGGTGGGTGTTCAGGATGCGGCCCGGGAAGGCGTCGTGGATCGGCTGGCTCAGGATGGTGCCGAACCCGGCCATGGCGACCAGGTCGACGTCGTGGGCGCGGAGGCGCTCGACCAGCTGCCGGGTGTAGGCCTCGCGGTCGAACGAAGCCCCGAAGCTCTCGCGGCGCACCAGCTCGGCCGGGACCTCGGCCCGCTCGGCCTTCTCGAGGGCGGCGCACGGCCGGTCGGCGGCGACCACGGCCACCGGGACGCCGTCGGCCAGGAACGTGTCGAGGATCGTCCCCGATCCCGAGACGAGGACGGCCACGTGCACGGAGGCCGAACCTAGTTGGGGGTCGGCCCCCCGTCCCACCGAGGCAGGGGTGCCGGGCCGGCGCAGGGGGTACAGAGCCGCCCGGCCGTGCTCACCGGAGCGGGCCGCCCGCTCCGTCGGCTAGACCGATCACGACCCCCTCACAGGAGGCACGCCCCGTGGCCTGGCCCCAAGCTCCTCAACCGGCTCCCGCCCCGCCGGCGGCCGCCGGCTCGTCGCTCCCCCTCGGCCCGATCGTCACCGCGGCCGGCGGGTTCCTCACCTTCCTGTTCTCCTTCGTGCAGATCGTGAAGGCCGACAGCGAGTTCTCCGACACGGGGTTCTCGGTGTGGACGACCGACCCCGGCTTCTTCGGCATCGGCACCTGGATCCCGCTCTTCGCCCTCCTGGCGGGGGCCGCCGCCCTGGCGCGGGGCTTCGTCAAGGGCCTCGACGACAAGCAGGTCGCCGGGTTCGGGATCCTCCAGGTGCAGCTGGCCTCGGTCGCCTTCGCCCTCCTCCTGTGGCTCGGCTACATGGTCAACATCCTCCTGTCCGACTTCGTGACGTTCGGGCTCGGGGCCTTCCTCCTCTTCCTCGGGCTCGCCGCCGTCGTCGCCGGGACGGTGCTGAGCGTCCTCGACCAGAGCAAGGGCACCACCACGGGCATCAGCACGTCGCCCGGTGGCCCGGTGTCGGGCCAGTGGCAGGCCCCCGCCGGCCCCCAGCCGCCGCCGCAGCAGCAGGGGCAGTGGCCCCAGCCCACCCCGCCCCCGGCGCCCCAGCCCGCCCCCCAGCAGTGGCAGCCCCAGCCGCCGCCCGGTCCCGCGGTCCCGCCGCCTCCCCCGCAGCAGTGGCAGCAGCCGGCCGCTCCCGGCCAGTGGCAGCCCGATCCCGCCGGCCCCCCGCCTCCGCCGCCCCCGCAGCAGTCGTGGACCCCGCCGCCCGGCCCGGAGCAGGCGCCGCCCCCACCAGCCCCCGGTGGTGGGCTCCACGACCCCGGCACCCAGGTCATCCCCGGACCGCCCCCGGCCCCACCGCCCGACGAGACCTGATCAGGGCACGTCCAGCTCCAGACCGATGGGGCAGTGGTCGCTGCCGCGCACGTGCTGGAGGGCCCACGCCCGGCGCATGCGGGGGCGCAGCCGCCGGCTGACCAGCCAGTGGTCGATGCGCCAACCCACGTCGCGGTCCCGGGCGCCGGGCAGGTTCGACCACCACGTCCAGTCCCGGCCGTCGGGGTTGAGGTGCCGGTAGGCGTCGACGAACCCGGCGGCCAGGTGGGCCTCGAAGGCCGAACGCTCCTCGACGGTGCACCCGCTCTTGCCCTTGTTGGGCGTCGGGCGGGCCAGGTCGTCCCGCGTCGGGGCCACGTTCAGGTCGCCGCCCAGCACCACCGGCCGGGCCCGGGAGCGGGTGCGGAGGTGGCGGGTGAGGGCGGCGTCGAAGGCCATGCGGTCCGGCAGCCGGCTGAGGTCGCGTCGGGGGTTGGTGCCGTAGGCGCTGATCACGGTCAGGCCGTCGAGGTCGACGGTCAGCACCCGCCCCTCGGGGTCGCGCAGCGTCCGCCCGAGGCCCTCGCGGGAGGCGCGGATCGGCAGGCGGCTGAAGACGGCCACGCCCGAGTAGCCCGGCCGGTCCGCGGCGTCGAAGACCCGCTCGTAGCCGTCGAGGAACCCGAGCCCCGGCGGCTCGACCTGCACCCGCGTCTCCTGGAGCAGCAGCACGTCGGGCTGCTCCTCGGCCACCAGCGCCTCCAGGGCACCCTTGGCCAGGACCGACCGCAACCCGTTGCAGTTCCAGCTGACCAGCTTCAGCTGAGACCGAGCTCCTTGACGATGTCGACCATGTGGGCGCCGGCCTCGGTGGGGTTCTGGCCGACGCGGACGCCGGCGGCCTCGAGGGCCTCGATCTTGGCCTTGGCCGTGCCCTTGCCGCCCGAGACGATGGCGCCGGCGTGGCCCATCTTCTTGCCGGGGGGCGCGGTGACGCCGGCGACGTAGGCGGAGACGGGCTTCGACATCGACGAGGCGATGAACTCGGCGGCCTCCTCCTCGGCCGAGCCGCCGATCTCGCCGATCATCATGACGGCCTTGGTGTCGGGGTCGGCCTCGAAGGCCTCCAGGCAGTCGATGAACGACGTGCCGGGCACCGGGTCGCCGCCGATGCCGACGCACGTGGTGACGCCGATGTCGGCCAGCTTGAGCTCGTACAGCGCCTGGTAGGTCAGGGTGCCCGAGCGGGACACGATGCCGACCGGGCCGCCGGGCTTGGCGATCT
>DASVEC010000159.1:0-2737 GCA_036380755.1 Iamia sp.
TCCTCTCCTACGACCTGCCCTTCTGGCTGGCCTTCGTGCTGGTCCTGCTCCTGGGCGCGGCGTACGGCGCCGTCGTCGAGCTGGCGGTGATCCGCCGGCTGTTCGCCGCCCCCCGGGTGATCGTCCTGGTCGCCACCATCGGCGTCGCCGGCCTGTCGACGGCCATCACCCGCTCGCTCCCCGCGCCCGAGGCCGCCATCGGCGCCCGCTACCCGCTGGCCGTCGGGCGCACCTGGGACGACGTGCTCGGCGTGCGGGTGTCGGGCGCCCAGGTGGCGATCCTCGTGGTGGTGCCGGTCGTGGCGGTGGCGCTGGCCTGGTTCCTCAACCGCACCCTGGCCGGCAAGGCCGTGCTGGCCTCGGCCGACAACCCCCGGCTGGCCCGCACCAACGGCGTCAACCCCAAGTGGGTGTCGACCTTCGCCTGGGCGGTGGCCGGCGTGCTGTCGACGCTGTCGCTCGTGCTGGCCTCGGGCCAGTCGGGCTCGATCCACGGCCTGGTGGATCTCGGTCCGTCGACGATGGTCCGGGCCCTGGCCGCCTTCCTGATCGCCGGGCGCCGCTCGTTCCCGCGGGCGCTGCTGGCGGGGGTGGCGATCGGGGTGGTCGAGGCCTTGGTGCGGTTCAACTTCCTGACCACGCCGGGCCTGGTCGACCTGGTGCTGTTCGTCGTCGTGCTGGCCGCGGTGTGGGCCCAGACCCGCCGCGATCCCGAGGTCGAAGGAGGCCGGTTCTCGTTCGCCACCGCCTCCACGCCGGTGCCCGCCCGCCTGGCCGAGGTGTGGTGGGCCCGCAACCTCGGCCGCATCGTCGGGGGCACCTTGCTGGTGGCCGCCGCGCTCGTGCCTCTGTTCGTGACCACGCCGTCGCGCCTGCAGCTCTACACGATCATCCTCGCCTTCGCGATCTGTGGGACGTCGCTGGTGGTGCTCACGGGGTGGGGCGGGCAGCCGTCGCTCGGGCAGATGGCCTACGCCGGCGTCGGGGCGCTCTCGGCCGCGGCCTTCGCCCGCGGGCTGCGGGTCGAGGTGCACCAGGGTCCGGATCTGTTGATCCTGGAGCTGGCGCGGGTGCCGTTCGGGTTGGCGGTGGTGCTCGGGGCGGTGGTGGCCGCGGCGGCAGCCGCACTGGTGGGGCTCGGCGCGCTGCGGGTCCGGGGGATGCTGCTCGGCGTCTCGACCTTCGCCTTCGCCATCCTGGCCAGCCAGTACCTGTACCGGCGGCCGATCCTGTCCGACGGCGCGACCGGCTCGGTCGCCTTCCCCCGGGGCACGCTCTTCGGCCTCTCGCTGGCGTCGCCGCGCACGTACTACGTGGTCGTGCTGGTGGTCCTCGCCGTGGTGATCGGGGTGCTGGCCCGGGTCCGGCGCAGCGGCGTGGGGCGGACGATCCTCGCCGTGCGGGACAACCCCCGGTCGGCCGCCGCCTCGACCCTCTCCCCCAGCCGGGTCACGGTGCGGACCTTCGCCCTCGCCGGCGGGCTGGCGGGGCTCGGCGGCGCCCTGCTCGCCGGGGCGGTCAGCTCGGTGCCGTTCGACGAGCGCTTCTTCCGGGTCCAGGACTCGCTCACTCTGGTGGGCATCGTCGTGATCGGCGGGCTCGGCTCGCTGGCCGGGCCGATCCTCGGCTCGCTCTGGGTCGTCGGCCTGCCCGCCTTCTTCCCCGACAACGACGTGCTGCCGCTCTTCGCGTCGAACGTCGGCCTGCTGGTGCTGCTGCTGTACGTGCCCGGTGGCTTCGTCGAGGTGGCCCAGAAGGCCCGCACCGCCCTGCTGGCGTGGGCCGAGGCCCGTCTGGGGCCGGAGACCACGACGTGCCAGGCACCTCGTGGTCCGTCTGTCGCCGCGCTGCGGGTGCGGCCGGCGCCGTCGTCGGTCGTGGTGCAGCCGGGCGACGACCTGCTCCGGGTCGACGACCTGCGGGTCAGCTTCGGCGGCATCCACGCCGTCGACGGCGTCACCCTGGCGCTGCGACCGGGCGAGGTGCTGGGCCTGATCGGGGCCAACGGCGCCGGCAAGTCGACCCTGATGGACGCGGTCGGCGGCTTCGTGCCCGCCTCGGGCTCGGTGTCGCTGCTGGGCCGGGACGTGACCGGCGCCCGCCCCGAGGCGCGGGCCCGGCTGGGCCTCGGGCGGACCTTCCAGGCCGCGCTGCTGTTCCCCGAGCTGACCGTACGGGAGACCCTGCTGGTGGCGCTGGAGTCGGCCGGGCGCTCGGGCCTGGTGGCCACCGCGGTGGGCTGGCCGGCCGCCAGCCGGAGGGAGCGGGCCCGACGGAGCGAGGCCGACGAGCTGATCACGTTCTGCGGGCTGGGTCGCTACGCCGACCGCCAGGTGGTGGAGCTCTCGACCGGCACCCGCCGCATCGTCGAGCTCGCCTGCCTGCTGGCGCTCCGGGCCCGGGTCCTGTGCCTCGACGAGCCCACCGCCGGCGTGGCCCAGCGCGAGACCGAGGCCCTCGGCCCGCTCGTCCTCCAGATCCGGTCCGAGCTCGACGCCGGCATGGTCGTCATCGAGCACGACATGCCCTTCATCGTCGGCATCAGCGACCGTCTGGTCTGCCTCGACGCCGGCCGCATCATCGCCGACGGCTCGCCCGACGCCGTCCGCTCCGACCCCCGCGTGGTGGCCTCCTACCTCGGCACCGACGACCGCGCCCTCGCCCGCAGCGGCACCCTCCCGGCGAACTCGGGGGAGT
This sequence comes from Iamia sp., assembly GCA_036380755.1. Taxonomy (GTDB): domain Bacteria; phylum Actinomycetota; class Acidimicrobiia; order Acidimicrobiales; family Iamiaceae; genus Iamia. Next base: position 2,698 of record DASVEC010000159.1, read on the forward strand.
AAGCGCCCAGAAACGGGCGTCTACTCCCCCGAGTTCGGGA
>DASVEC010000160.1:0-3565 GCA_036380755.1 Iamia sp.
AGGGTGCCGGTGGCCCGCCGGGCGGCCAGCTCGCCGACCGCGGCCGCCGCCTCGGCCAGCGGGTAGGTGCCGCCGACGAGCGGGTCGACGGCGCCCGAGGCCAGGTGGGGGAGGAGCCGGGCCCACTGCTCCTGGAGGTAGCCGGGGTGGGAGAAGGCGTACTCGCCCCAGGCCACGCCGACGACGGTGGTGTTGGCCAGCAGCAGACGGTTCACCTTCACGGTCGGGATCTCGCCGCCGGCGAAGCCCACGACCAGCAGCCGCCCCTCGGTGGCCAGCGAGCGGAGGGAGTCGGTGAAGCGGTCTCCGCCGACCGGGTCGAGCACGACGTCGACGCCCTTCCCGCCGGTGAGCTCGCGGGCGGCGTCCTTGAACCCGTCGGCGGCGACGACCTCGTCGGCCCCGAGGCGCCGGGCCCCCTCGGCCTTCGCCTCGGTGGACGTGACGGCGATGACCCGGGCGCCCATGGCCTTGGCCACCTGGATGCAGGCGGTGCCCACGCCCCCGGCGGCGCCGTGCACGAGGACGGTCTCGCCGGGCCGGAGACGGCCTCGCCGCTCGAAGGCGAACTCGGCCGTGAGGTAGTTGACCGGCAGGACGGCGCCGGCGGCGAAGGAGACCTCGTCGGGCAGGACGAAGGTGGCGTCGGGACCGGCGGTGGCGACCTCGGCCAGCCCGCCCAGGCCGCACAGGGCCGTCACCCGGTCGCCGGCCGCCAGGCCCGAGCCCGGCGGCGCCGATCGCACCGTGCCGGCCACCTGCGAGCCGGGCACGAACGGCGGGTCCGGCCTCATCTGGTACTCGCCCCGGGTCATGAGCAGGTCGGGGAACGTGATCCCGGCGGCCTCGACGTCGATGACCACCTGGCCGTCGCGGACGACGGGCTCGTCGACCTCGCCCACCTCCAACCCGTCGGGGCCGTCGAGACGGAGGACCTGAGCGGCGCGCATGGGGTCGACCCTAGGAGGCGGCGGGGGCTAGGCGTTCTGCCAGAACCCGCGGGCGGTCGCCAGGTCGGTGCCGGCCGCGAACAGGTAGACGGTGCCGAACATGAAGGGGTAGGCGCCGCGGCGCATCTGCCGCCCGTAGGTCACCTCGGACCACTGGGCCAGGAAGCCGAACCCAGCGGCCTCCATCTCGGGACCGAGCTCGTGGCCCCAGGGCTGGAGGTAGCCGGGCTCGCCGCCGACCTTGCTCTGGTCGCTGTTGGGGTCGTCGTCGACGTCCGTCGGCGGATCGGCCACGAGGGCGCGGCCCTCGAACCCGTCGTCGGGCTCGTCGGACCGGGGGGCGTCGGCATGGACGACGAGCAGGACCGAGCGGTCGCCCGCCGGACCGAGCATGCGGCAGCCGACGTCCGCACAGGCGAGGACGCTCAGCACCCGGTCGTCGACCGTCGGCCCCAGGACGTCGGGAGCGAGGGTGAGCACGTACTCGGCCCGTCCGCCGCATGTCGGGCAGGTCCGGTCCACGCCGGTCGGCGGGGCACCACCGACCCGGGACCCGGTCGGGGCGTCGATCTCGCCGAGCCTGAGCAGCCGCACGGTCACATGATCCGCTGGGCGCCGGCGACCTCGTAGCGGTCGAGGCGGACGTGGCGCACGTCGAGCTCGGCGACACCGGCCATGAACTCGGCGAGGTGGGCCGAGGCGGAGTGTTCGGCGTTGGCCTCGGCCGACTCCCACTCCTCGTAGACGCGGAAGGTGCCCGGCTCGTCGAGGTCGGCGTAGAAGCCGTAGGCGATGCAGCCGGGCTCGGCTCGGGTGGCCACCAGCAGCGGCGCCAGGAGCTCGCGGGCGCGAGGCACCTGGTCGGGGTCGATGACGATCGACCCGCTGATCACGAGGGCCGGGATTCGCTCTTCGCTCATGGGCCGCAGCCTGGCACGCTGGCCCGATGGGTTCTCGGGACGGGCGGGTGGCGGTGGAGGCCGGGTTCCGCCGGTGGGTCCGGTGAGCGTCGAGCTGGTGGTCACCGATCTGGACGGGACGCTGTGGCACACCGACGACGAGATCGCCCCGTCGGTCGTCGCCGCCGTGCGGACGCTGGGGGAGCGGGGCGTGCCGCTGCTCGTCGCCACCGGTCGCCGGCTGGCGTCGACCCGGGCGCCGCTGGCCCGGGAGGGCCTGGCCCCGTCGGCCGTCGTGCTCAACGGCGCCCTCGGCGTCGACCTGGCCACCGGCGATCGGTTCCACCGGGCGCCGTACCCGACCGAGGAGGCCGTGGCCGTGCTGGCCGCCTTCCGCTCGGCCGGGCTCGACCCCGTCGTCTACCTCGACCACCCCGACCACGACGCGGTGCTGAGCGCCACCCCGTCGACCCACCCCGAGCACGTCCGCCAGCTCCAGGCCCCGGCGGTCGACCTCGACGCGGTGGTGGCGTCGGAGGCGGTGCTCGGCTTCAGCGTGATCGGGGTCGAGCACGGCCGCTGCGTGGCGGCGCGGGACGCCGTCGGCGAGCGGGCCGAATCGCACCTCGACCGCTCGCTCGAGTTCCCCGGCTACGGCACGCTCACCGTCGCTCCGCTCGGCCAGTCGAAGTGGGACGGCGTGCTCGCCTTCTGCGCCGCCGAGGGCCTCGACCCCGCCCGCGTCCTGGCCGTCGGTGACGGCTCCAACGACATCGAGCTGCTCGCCGGCGCCGCCGTCGCCCTGGTGCCGGCCGTCGCCCACCCCGACGCCCTCGCCGCCGCCGACCACGTGATCCCCTCCGCCGCCGACGCCGGCTGGGTCCAGGTCCTCGACCACGTGCCGTAGAGAAGATTGACGGCGTTATGTAACGGTGGCAATGTAAGTCTCGTGCCGACCCAGGAGGAGCGCCGGAGCGAGACGCGGGCGGCGCTGCTCGAGGCCGGCGCCACGCTCTTCGCCGAGCGGGGGATCGCCGGCGCCTCGGTCGACGCCATCGCCTCGGCTGCCGGGCGCACCAGCGGCGCCCTCTACGACCACTTCGGCAGCAAGGAGGGCCTGCTGTTCGCCCTCCTCGAGACCTGGGTCGGCGACGCCTCGGTGGCCATCGCCGCCGAGCAGGCCGCGGCCGCGACCTTCGACGAGTGGGTGGCGGCCATGTGGCACGCCGTCGCCCGCCCGCCCAGCGGCGACGGCCGCTGGATCGCCCTCGAGCACGAGCTGTGGAGCTACGCCGCCCAGAGCCCCGACGCCACGCGCTACCTGGCCAAGCGCTACCAGGCCGCGTGGGCGGGCATCGAGCAGCACGCCGCCGCGTTCGCCGACGTCCCCCCCGGCACGGGCGCCACCGTCGTCGGCCTGCTCTTCGGCCTGGAGATGATGCGCCGGGTCGACCCGGCCGCCGTCACCGACGAGGTCGCCGTCACCGCCCTCACGTCCGTCCTGACCGCCCACGACCGCACGACCACCTGACCAGGAGCACCCATGCGCACGCCCATCTGCGACGAGCTCGGCATCGAGTTCCCCATCTTCGCCTTCACCCACTGCCGTGACGTCGTCGCCGCCGTGTCCAAGGCCGGCGGCTTCGGCGTCCTCGGCGCCGTCGGCTTCAGCCCCGAGCAGCTCGAGGTCGAGCTCCAGTGGATCGACGAGCACGT
>DASVEC010000161.1:0-26482 GCA_036380755.1 Iamia sp.
GCCGCCGGGCTGGGTGCTCGGCGTCGTGGTCGGTGGGACGTAGGTCTCCTCCAGCTCCGGGTCCCACGCGAAGCCGAACTCGAGGTCGGCCGGGTCGGGGAACTCCTCGACCTCGGTGCCCTCGGTGGCCATCTCCATGAAGCGCCGCCACATCCGCGAGGGGAAGTTGCCACCGGCCACCACCTCCCCGTGGACCTCGGTCATCGGGATGTTCCCCTCGGGGTAGCCCATCCAGACGGCGGCGGTGAGCGTGGGCGTGTAGCCCACGAACCAGGCGTCGGCGTTGTCCTGGGTGGTGCCCGTCTTGCCCGCCGCCGGCCGGCCGAAGTCGGCCTCCTCGCCAGTGCCGTGATCGATCACCTGCTGGAGGGCGTAGGTGACCCGGGAGGCCTGGTCGACGTCGAGCACCTGGGTCCGCTGGGCCGGGAACTCCTCGATGACGTTGCCGTCGGCATCCTCGACCCGGGTGATGACCCGGGCGTCGATCCGGGTGCCCTGGTTGGCGAAGGTCGAGTAGCCGGCGGCCATGTCGAGGACGGACACCTCGCCCGAGCCCAGCACGATGGCGGGGACCGGCTGGGGGAACTCGGTGGCCACACCGAGGTCGTGGGCCATGTCGATCACCGCCTCGGGACCGAGCTCGACCATCATCTCGGCGTAGGCAGTGTTGGCCGACTTGGCCGTGGCCTCGGCGAGGGTGGCGACGCCACCGCAGCACCCACCGGACGGGGACCAGTTGTACTCGGGGAAGACCTTGGTCGAGGGCGCCTCGATGAGGGACTCGACCGAGAAGCCCTGGCGCATGGCCTCGGCCAGGGCGAAGGGCTTGAAGGTCGATCCCGGCTGGCGCCCGCTGCCGCCGCCCTCGGCGCCGGTGGCCAGGTTCACCTTGTTGTTGGCGAAGTCGGTGCCGCCCACCATGGCGCGCACCTGGCCGGCGTTGTCGATGGCCACGATCGACGCCGCCGGGTCGCCGGGCTGGTCGAGCGTCTCCTGCACGGCCTTGAGCGCCTTGTCCTGCAGGCCGAGGTCGAGGGTGGTGTACACCCGGAGCCCGCCGCCGAAGACGGTGTCGTCGCCGTACTTCTCGGCCAGCTGGGCCCGCACGTACTCGATGAAGTAGTCGCCCTGGACGAGCGAGACGTCGGGCTCGACGGCGACGCTGTTGCTCGGCTCGTACAGCCTGACCCCGCCGTAGATGTTCATGGGCACGTCGTCAGCCCCGTCGCGCTCCTCCTTGGTGATCATCTCCTCCTCGAGCATGGCGTCGAGGACGGTGCGGCGGCGGCGCTTGGCCTCCTCCGGGTGCTCGTAGGGCTCGGCCCGGTGGGGCGAGCGGATGAGCCCGGCCAGGAGGGCGGCGTCGGCCAGGCCCAGCTCGCCGACGTCCTTCTCGAAGTACACCCTGCTGGCGGCCTGCACGCCGTAGGCCCCGCGGCCGAAGTAGATCGTGTTCAGGTAGTTCTCGAGGATCTGCTCCTTGGAGATCTCCTGCTCCAGCTTCACCGCCATGACCGCCTCGCGGATCTTGCGGGTGAGGGTCCGCTCGTCGGTGAGGTAGACGTTCTTGACGTACTGCTGGGTGATGGTCGAGCCGCCCTGCCGGGAGGCGGAGTTGCCCCGGATGTCGGTGTAGGCGGCCCGGGCGATGCCCAGCGGGTCGACGCCGCCGTGCTCGAAGAAGTCGCGGTCCTCGGCCGCCACCACGGCGTTGATCATCACGTCGGGGACCTGCTCGAGGCTGACGTTGACCCGGTCCTCCTCGCCGTGGAGCGTGGCCGCGGCAGTGTCCTCGTTGCACTGGCCGGGCATGACCTCGGCGGTGCAGATGAAGGTGGTCTGGGCCTCGACCGGCGGCTCGGTGGGCAGCGGCACCTGCGAGACGACGTAGCCGGCACCGGTCACGGCGACGATGCCCATCAGCGTCGCCAGGTAGAAGAGCCGCCGCCAGCGCCAGAAGATGTTGCGCCGCTTCACGTCGCCGTGGCGCGTGGTCTTCAGGTTGTGGGCCGGGATGGGACGGCGGGTGCGGGGCATCAGGTCAGGAGGTGGGTCGGGGCGGACCGACGGATCCGCCGCACGGCCAGCGGATGATGCTACCGGGACCGGTCGGCGCCAGTCCCGTCGGGGTCAGGGGGCGGCGCGACGGGCGCTGTCGCCCCGCCCGAGGGTCCACGTGCGGGCCAGGTGGTTCCAGCCGCACGCCGGACACACCTCGACCACGTAGCAGGTGAACGATCCGGCCCGGCGGGCGAAGGCCTGGAGCTCCGACCTCTTGGTGATGCAGCGGCCGAAGGCCGGCAGCCGGGGGCCGAACACGTAGCTGACGAGGTGGAGCTTCTCCTCCTCGCAGATGGGGCAGTCGGTCCCCGTCTTGTCCCCGACCTCCCGCGCTGCCCGCATCAGCTCCGGGTGGGCGTCGCAGACCTCGTTGCGGGCCAGCCGGCCGCGCTTGTGCTCCGCGATCAGGTGGCGTCGGGCCAGGCGGTAGTCGATCTGACCGCCACCGGGGCCCGACCCGCGCATCTGGTCCGGGCGGAAGGGCACCCGACGAGGCTATCCGCCCCGCTGGGTCCGGCGACCCGGGTGCTACCTTCGCCCGAACGGGCGGGGGGGTCCCACCCGGAGCGCCGATCGAGACGACGGCAGGGATGGGAGACACGCGGTGGACGCACGCCATGGAGGCCCGCGGGTCCTCACGCACCTCGTAGCCCTGGGGGCCCTCATCGCCCTGCAGCTGTTCGGGATCGGACCGAGGACGGCGCCCGATCCGGCGGCCGCCGCCGACGAGCCGACCATCACCCTGACCAAGGCCTTCGGCGCGGACCGGGTCGAGGACACGGACCAGTTCTCCATGAACATCGTCCGCGACAACCTCATCATCTCCTCGGGGCTGACGACGGGCACGGGGTCGACGGTCGACCCGGGCAGCGGCACGGCCGGCCCGTACCTGGCCACCGCCGGCACCACCTACGAGCTCATGGAGCTGGCCCTGGGGACGGCGGACTCGGCCGACTACGACGCCACCATCGACTGCGTCGACGCCAACGGCCTCCAGACCGGGTTGCCCGACGACGAGCCCTTCGACACCGGCGGCAGCTACGCCATCACCCCGGTCGCCAACGCCGCCATCACCTGCACGATCACCAACACGCCCCGCGCCGCGGACCCGACCGTCCAGGTGGTCAAGCAGCTGGGCGCGGCGCGCCTCGCCGACACCGACGAGTTCACGGTGCAGATCGAGGGCGAGCCCGGCGTCCTGGGATCGAGCACCACCGCCGGTGCGGGGGCGGGCATCGACACCGGTACCGGCGACACCGGCCCCGTCACCATCCCGGCCGACGCCCTCGTCGTCGTCGGTGAGGTCGCGGCCGGCACCACCGACCTCGACCGCTACGACGCCACGATCACCTGTGTCGACGCCAGCGAGCTCCAGGCCGGCCTGCCCGACGACGAGCCCCTGGGCCCCGAGGGGATCGAGATCGAGCCTGTCGCCGGGGCCGTCATCACCTGCACCATCACCAACAGCCCGAGCTGGCCGACCATCGAGGTGGTCAAGGAGCTGGGCGGGGCCCGGGTCCGCGAGACCGACGAGTTCACCGTCGAGATCGAGAGCGACGCCACGGTGATCGCCTCCGGCACGACCACGGGCGAGGGCGCCACGGTCGACCCCGGCACCGGCACGACCGGCGTCGAGACGTTCGGTCCCGACACCACCGTCCTCGTCGACGAGAGCGCCGCCGGCACCACGGCGCTCGAGCACTACACGGCCACCGTCACCTGCGTCGACGAGGAGGGCGTGGCCCAGGACCTGCCCGACGGCGCGCCCCTCGGCGAGGCCGCCATCGCCGTCGCCCTCCCGGCCGCGGCCGAGGTCACCTGCACCATCACCAACACGCCACGGGCCCCGATCATCGAGGTGATCAAGGCCCTCGACGGCGACCGCGACGCCGCCACCGACCAGTTCACCGTGCGGGTCCGCGACGGCATCACGGTGCTCGGGTCGGCCACCACCACCGGCACCGGCGCGACCATCGATCCCGGCACCGGGACCACCGGCCTGGTGACCCTCAGCCCCGGCGGGACGTACCAGGTGGACGAGATCGGGTCCGGCACCACGGACGTCGCCGAGTACGCGCCGACGGTGACGTGCGAGGACAACACCGAGCTGACCGCCGATCTGCCGTTCGACCAACCCCTCGGCGAGGCGGGCATCGAGATCAGCCCGAGCGCGGCGGCCGAGATCACCTGCACGATCACCAACCACGCGCCCGACCCCAGCGCCCGCATCGAGGTCCAGAAGGTGCTGGGCGGGGCGCGGCTGGTCGACACCGACGAGTTCACCGTCCAGATCGCCAACGATGCCCAGGTCGTCGCCGAGAGCACCACCACCGGCGCCGGGGACGTGGTCGACACCGGGACCGGCGAGGCCGGGCTCGACGCCACCCCGGGCGCCGCCTACGAGGTGGGCGAGGTCGCGGCCGGCACCACCGACCTCGGTGACTACGTCGCCACCATCAGCTGCGTCGACGCGGCCGGACTCCAGACCGGCCTCCCCGACGACGACCCCCTCACCGAGCCCGTCACCATCGAGCCGGTCGACGGCGCCGACATCGCGTGCGAGATCACCAACACGCCGGTCGCCACCACCATCGAGGTGGTCAAAACGCTGGGCGGCGCCCGCATCGCCGACACCGACGAGTTCACCGTCGAGATCGTGAGCGACGCCACCGTCATCGACTCGGGCACGACCGCCGGCTCCGGCGCCACCGTCGACCCGGGCACCGGCACCACCGGGGTCTACCCGGTGACGGCCGCCACGGCCTACGAGGTCGGCGAGAGCGAGGCCGGCACCACCGACCTCGACCGCTACGACGCCACCATCGAATGCGTCGACGCCAACGAGCTCCAGGCCGGCCTGCCCGACGGCGACCCCTACACCGGGCCGGTCACCATCGAGCCGACCCTGGGCGCCGAGATCACCTGCACGATCACCAACACCCCGGCGGCGGGCTCGATCGAGGTGGGCAAGGCCCTCGGGTCCGACCGGATCGCCGACACGGACGAGTTCACCGTCGAGATCGTGAGCGACGCCACCGTCATCGACTCGGGCACCACGACCGGCGCCGGCAGCACGGTCGACGCCGGCACCGGCGAGGCCGCGGCCACCTTCGGTGCCGGATCCACGGTGACCGTGGGCGAGAGCGAGGCGGGCACCACCGACCTCGACCACTACACGGCCACGATCAGCTGCACCGACGAGGAGGGGTACGCCGACGAGCTGCCCGCCGGCGACCCGCTGGGCGAGGGCGTCGAGATCACCCTCCCGGCCGGGTCGGCGGTGTCGTGCACGATCCTCAACACGCCCCGGCCGACGATCAGGATCTCCAAGTCCCTGGGCACGCCGCGCGTCGAGGACGGCGACCAGTTCCGGGTGGTCGTCGTCACCGAGGACCTGACCGTCGTGGCCGGCTCGACCACCACCGGCTCGGGCGACACCGTCGACCCGGGAACCGGTGACACCGGCGCCTACCGGGCGACGGCGGGCGTCACCTACGAGGTGGGCGAGCTCGCGGTCGGGACCACCAACCTCAGTCGCTACGAGGCCCTCCTCAGCTGCTCCGACGCCAACGGGGTCCAGCCCGGCCTGCCCATCTCGGCGCCGTACGTCGGGCCCGTCGCCTTCACGCCGGTGGCCGGGGCCGAGATCGTGTGCTCGATCGAGAACCGCGCCGCGCCGGCCACGATCGTCGTCGACGCCGCCTTCGGCACCGACCGGGCCCAGCCCGGCGACCAGCTGACCGTGGGCATCAGCCAGCCCGGGGCCGAGCAGCAGGCGGCCCGCATCGCTCCCGGCCCCGACGGACCCATCGTGTCCGACCCGACCAACGCCACGACGGCCGGCACCGGATCGACCGTCGAGCCGGGCACCGGCACCACCGGGCTCTACGTCGCCAGCGCCGGGGTGACCTACGGGATCGGCGAGCAGGCCGCCGGGACCACCGATCTCGAGGCCTACACGGCCACCCTGACCTGCGTCGACGCCGCCGGATTCCAGCCCGGCCTGCCCACCGACGCGGCCCACACCGGCACCTTCGAGATCACGCCGGTCGCCGGCGCCCGGATCACGTGCACGTTCACCAACCGGGTGTCGACCGCGGTGGTCGAGGACGCCTCGATCACCAAGGAGCTGGTCAGCTCCACCCCGGTGGGGACGGCCGGGTACGACGTCCACTACCGGCTCACCGTCGAGAACATCGGCTCCGTCGCCATGACCTACGACCTGGACGACACGCTGCTCTTCGGCGCCGGCGTCACCGTCACCGCGGCCACCGTGGCCAACACCACGCCGGGCGACGTGCCCGTCGTCGCCGGCTGGGACGGCCGCGCCCAGCCCCGCGTCGCCACCGCCGAGCCGATCGCCGTGGGCGAGGTGCACGTCTTCGACGTGACGGTGCGGGTCACGGTGGAGGCGACGGCGACGGCCGCCTCGATCGACTGCGCCGTCGACCCGGGCGAGACCGGGACCGGCACCACCAACAGCGCCACCCTCGGCAGCGCCACGACCGACGCCGAGGCGACGGTGGCGGTGTGCGGAGCGGTCGCGCCGCGCGACCCCGGATCGGTCGGCCCCGTCCCGCCGGTCGTCGGCACCACGTCCCCGGGCACCGGGCCGCTGGCCCGCACCGGCGCGGCCATCGGCCTCCTGGTCGCGGTCGGGCTGTCGCTCCTCGTCGCCGGCTCGGTCCTCGGCGGCGGTCGTCGCCGACACCGGCTCCCCTCGTCGATCGACCCCAGCCCCTGACCCCAGGGTCCCCGGCGGTCGGGCCCCGCCCGACGAGACTCGGACCATGTCCGTCCCCTCACCCGGAACCCCCGCCCGGGCCTGGTCCCGCCCCACCGCGGCGGCCCCCGACGGCCAGGCGCTGCCCACCGACGTCGCCACCTACGGCCCCGGCCTCCCGTCCGAGGCCGAGCTCCGGCTCCTCGGCAACCTCGAGGGCAAGCGGGTCCTCGACCTCGGCTGCGGGGCCGGCCACGCCGCCGTCGCCTTCGCCCGGGCCGGGGCCAAGGTCATCGCCGTCGACCCCTCGGCCGAGCAGCTCGACATCGCTCGCGACACCGCCGACCGGGCCGGCGTGAAGATCGAGCTCCAGCAGTCCGGGCCGGCCGAGCTGGCCTTCGTGCGGGGCGACGGCATCGACCTGGCCTGGTCGGCCTACGCCCTGGCCGAGGTGCCCGACCTCGACCGGGTCTTCCGCCAGGTCCACCGGGTCCTCCGTCAGGAGGCGCCGCTCGTCTTCACCCTGCCGCACCCGGCGTTCACCATGTTCGTGGCCGGTCCCCAGGGGCTGCTGGGCTCCCAGGGCGCGCCGCCCACGCCCCGGCGCACCTACCACGACGCCACGCCCTACACGGTCGACCGCGGCGGCGACCGCGTCACCGACACCCCCCGTACGATCTCCACCGTCTTCACCGCCCTGGCCCGCACCAACTTCCGGGTCGACCACCTCCTCGAACCCCCGGCCCGCCGCGATGCCGTCGCCGACGGCGCCTGGGTCGAGGCCATGGCCTGGGTCCCGCCGACCCTCGTCCTCCGCGCCCGCAAGCAGGGCATCTGAGCGCGTGGTCGTGCCCGCCGGCGACGACACCTTCGAGCGCGGCATCGAGAAGGCGCGCGCCGCCCTCGGAGGCCGGCCCCGTCCCCGACCGCGATCCGTCCCGCCGCCAGAGCCTGCTCCCGAGCCGGTGATCGACGACGCCGACGAGCGCGACGCCCGCATCGCCGAGCTGGAGGCCGAGGTGCGCGACCTGCGGGCGGCCCTCGCCCGCATCCTCGACGCCAGCCGAGACGCCCTCGACTAGAGCGTCGGGGGGAGCATGGCCTCGACGAGGGCGGGGCCGGGGATGGCGAGGGCCCGCTCGAGAGCGGCGGTGAAGCCCTCGGCGTCGGTGGCCCGCTCGGCGGGTACGCCGAAGCCCTGGGCCACGGCGCAGAAGTCGGTGACCGGGTTGGTGAGGTCGAGCATCGACAGCGCCGTCGGGCCGGGCTCGCCGGCGCCGACTCGGGAAAGCTCCATGTTCAAGATGGCGTAGCTCTGGTTGTTGAGGATGACCGTGGTGACGTCGAGGCCCTCGCGCGCCTGGGTCCACAGCGACTGGATCGTGTACAGCGCCGAGCCGTCGGCCTGCAGGTTCACGACCTTGCGATCGCCGGCGGCGACGGCGGCACCGGTGGCCACGGGCATGCCCTGGCCGATCGAGCCACCGGTGAGGGTCAGCCAGTCGTGGCGGGGGCAGCCGGCCGTCGCCCCGGACACGAAGAGGCCTCCGGTGTTGCCCTCGTCGGACACGATGGCGCCCTCGGGCAGGAGGTGGCCCAGGGCCTCGGCCATGGTCTGGGCGGTGAGGTCGCCGGTCGGCGCGTCGGGGCGCGAGGCGGCCTGACGATCCACGTCGTCCGGCGCGCCGAGGGCATCGGCCAGGGCGGTGAGGGCGGCGACGGGATCGATGTCGCCCTCGGCGATCTGGTGGACCTGGCACCCGTCGGGCACCAGCACGCTCGCCTTGCCCGGGTAGGCGAAGAACGAGACCGGCTCCTTGGTGTCGACGACCACGAGGTGCCGCAGCCCCGCCAGCTGCATCTCGGCGAACTCGGCGAGGTAGCCCAGCCGCTCGACGGCGGGCAGCCCGGCGCCCCGAGCCAGCTTGGCCGGGAAGGTCTCGCAGAGGAGCTTGGCCCCGCTGCCCGCGGCGACGCGGGCCGCGGCGACGAGGCCGTCCTCGCCCCGCACCACCCGGCCGCCGACGAGGAGGGCCGCGGGCTGGCCGTCCTGCAGCGCCTGGGCCACGACCTCGATGCGATCGGCGAGCGGGGCGCCGGGCGCGGCGGGAGCGGTGGGCTCGGCCGGGCCCCGGGCGTCGGACCAGGAGACGTCGGCGGGGAGGATCAAGGTGGCGATCTGGCCCGGCCCCTCCATCGCCGCGGTCACCGCGTCGGCGGCGTCGCCGGCCACCGCGTCGCTCGCCGTCGAGGTGCGCACCCAGCCCGACACGGCCCGGGCCAGGGCCCCGATGTCGCTCTCGAGGGGGGCGTCGAGCTGCTTGTGGGGCAGGGCGTGGTCGCCCACGATGTTCACCAGCGGGGTGTGGGCCCGGCGGGCGTTGTGGAGGTTGGCCCAGCCGTTGGCGAGGCCGGGACCGAGGTGGAGGAGGGTGGCGGCGGGCAGGCCCGCGACCCGGGCGTAGCCGTCGGCCGCGCCGGTGACCACGCCCTCGAACAGGCCGAGGATGCCCCGCATCTCGGGGACGTCGTCGAGGGCGGCGACGAAGTGCATCTCCGACGTGCCCGGGTTGGTGAAGCAGACGTCGACGCCGCAGTTCACGAGCGTGCGGATGAGGGACTGCGCGCCGTTCATGGCGATCTCCTGGGTGGGGTGGTGGGGTCTCGCGCCCGGTCGCTCAGGACGGGGGGACGTCGAGCAGGGTGCCGGGGTTGAGGGTGCCGTTCGGGTCGAAGGCGGCCTTGATCCGCCGCATGAGGGCGATCTTGGCCGGGTCCTCCAGCTCGAGGAACAGGTGCTGCTTCTCGGTGCCGATGCCGTGCTCGCCCGAGATGGCGCCGCCGACGTCCATGCCGGCCTGGAACACCTGGCGCAGCGTCTCGGTGCGGACGGCGGCGTCGGGCTGGAAGATCGACAGGTGGACGTTGCCGTCGCCGGCGTGCCCGCAGCCGGCGATCCACGATCCGCTGCTGCTGGCGATCTCGCTCACGCGGGCCAGGTACTCGGGGATCGATGCCCGGGGCACCACCACGTCGAGGATGTCGTTGGCCCCGTTGGCCTTGGCCACCCAGAAGGCCTTCTCGCGGGCGTCGATCAGACCGGCGCCGGCGGTGGGCGGCAGCACGTAGACGTCGAGCGCACCGGCCTCGGACATCATCTCGGCGACCAGGCCGGTGTCCTCCTCGACCCGCTCCTCGGTGCGGCCCTCGACGACGATCACCAGGTAGGCGAGGGCGGTGTCCTTGATCTCCTGGGGGATGCCGAGGTCGAGCCCCACGAAGGCGGTGGCCGCGGCCATCGTCATCAGGTCGATGTACTCGAGGATCATGGGCCCGACGCCGCTGCGCACGACCTCGGGCACGACCGTGGTGACCTCCTCGAGCGTGGCGAAGGGCGCCAGCACGGTGGTCGCGTGGGGCAGGCGGGGGTGGAGCTTCAGGGTCACCTCGGTGACGAGGGCGAGCGTGCCCTCGGAGCCGATGACGAGCTGGGTGAGGTCGTAGCCCGACGTGGCCTTCACCACCTTGCCGCCGGTGCGGATGACCTCGCCCGACGGCAGCACCGCCTCCAGACCGAGGACGTGGTGGCGCGTCACCCCGTACTTCACCGCCCGCATCCCGCCGGCGTTGGTGTTGACGTTGCCGCCCAGGCTGGCGCTGTTCTCGCCCGGGAAGACCGGGTAGACGAGGCCGTGGGGCTTCAGGGCCTCGTCCAGCTCGGCCAGGGTGATGCCCGGCTGGACGACGGCCATGTGGTTCTCGGTGTCGATCTCGAGGATCGCCCTCATCCGGTCGAAGGCGACGACCACGCCCCCCTCCACCGGGATGGCGCCACCGGACAGCCCCGTGCCCGAGCCCCGCGCCGTCACCGGCACGCGGGCCTCGTCACAGCGGCGCAGGACCTCGACCACCTCGGCGGTCGAGCCCGGGCGCACGACGGCCAGCGGCGTGACCCAGGTGGCGGTCATGGCCTCGTCGTGGGTGTCGTCCTCGCCGATGCCGTCGCCGCTGGTGACGTGCTCGGCTCCCACGACCGCGACCAGGTCCTTCAGCAGCACATCGGTGTCGACGGTGGTGTCGGCCATCGGTCCCCCTGGACTCGGCTCGGCAGCGGAACCCCGATGATGGCACGGGGTCGTCGATCCCGGGTCGCTGACACCCCGTGCCTGAGTATGATCCCGGTATGACGAAGCGGCGCGTCACCGTCACGATCGACGAGGACGTCTACGAGACGGCGGTGAAGGCGGTCGAGTCCGGCCGGGCACCGTCCGTGAGCGCCTGGGTCAACGACACCCTCTCCGACCGCCAGGAGAAGGAGCGGCGCCTCAACGCGCTGGCCGAAGCCGTCGCCGAGTTCCAGCGCGAGACGGGACACTTCTTCACCCCCGAGGAGCTCGAGGAGCAGGAGCGCAGCGACCGCGCCGCGGCCGCTGCGGTCCGTGCGGCCCGAGCGCAGCGCCGAGCCGGATGACGATCATCCTCGACACCGGTGCGTTCCTGACGCTCGAACGGCGGACGACTGCATCCTGGCGGCGCGTGACCAACGCGCTCAACACCGGGGTGCCACCTCTGACCCACGGTGGGGTGATCGCTCAGGTCTGGCGAGGCGGTCACGGCCGTCAGGCCCGCGTCGCCCAAGCGCTCAAGGGCGTGACCGTCGAGCCGCTCGACGACGAGCTCGGGCGGGCCGCCGGGATCCTGCTGGCGCGGGCGGGCATGACCGACGCCATCGATGCCGCCGTCGTCTCCCTGGCCGAGGACGGCGACCGCATCCTGACCTCGGACCCCGTCGCCATCGACCGACTGGTCGAGGCGGCGGGGCTCGACGTCGAGGTCGTGCCGGTCTGAGGGCTAGGTCAGCTCGCGGGTCATCGCCTCGAAGTCGAGGGCGAGGCGGGAGCCGTCGGGCTCGAGGGTGAAGGTGCGGTCGAGGTGGTCGGTGGTGCCGAAGGGCGACTCGTGGCGGGGGAACTCGCCCAACGAGACCTCGTCGCCGGCGACGGTGAAGGCGCCCTCGGAGCCGAACGCCACCGCCCCCGCCGACGGTGACTCCCACGCCACCGTGAAGCCGGCCTCGGTCCGCTCGACCTCCGGTTCGGAGGCGGACACGGCGTCGAAGAAGGCGTCGAGCGTCGGGTACTCGTCCTCGGTGCCCACCTCGACGATCCACACGTTGTCGGGCCCGCCCTCGGCGACGAGGTCGAAGGGCTGCGTCATGCCGTCGGTGGCCACGACGGCGGGGTCGTGCTCCCGCCACGTCGGCGATCGCCACGACCACAGGGCGATGTAGCCGCCGTCCTTGGCGCCGAAGGTCCACCCGCCCAGCTGGCCCACGTCGTCGAAGCGGTCCTGCGGGAAGTAGGCGTGGGTGTAGGGCTGGTAGCCGAACACCGCCCACAGCAGGTCGTCGGTGCTCTCGTCCCAGGCCGGCTGGTAGATGTGGATCGCGGTCCGCTCGTGCTGGGCGGAGCGGGGCATCGAGGCCTCGCCGGTCCAGTACCCGGGCTCGCCGTCGTCGCGCCACTCCGTGCTCTGGTCGACATCGGTG
Source organism: Iamia sp. (assembly GCA_036380755.1). Classification (GTDB taxonomy): domain Bacteria; phylum Actinomycetota; class Acidimicrobiia; order Acidimicrobiales; family Iamiaceae; genus Iamia. Next base: position 12,333 of record DASVEC010000161.1, read on the forward strand.
ACCGGGTGGTTCGTGAACACGAGGGCGTCGGCGTCGATCTGCGCCTTCCAGGCGTGGGCCTGGTCGCGCATCTCGCCGAAGCGGTGGTCGACGACCGACGCCAGCGAGACCTGGGGGCTGCGCCAGGCGTAGGTGTTTGCCTCGGACAGGAAGCCGAAGTTCACGACCGCGTGGCGCTGCTGGACCCACTCCCGGATGCGCTCCGGGTCGCGCCCGTTGATGTCGGCCAGGGCCTTGATCTCGGTGAACAGCTCGGTGTCCCAGAGCCGGTGCTCGTCGGCCTCGGCCACGCTGACCCGGACCGTCTGCCACATGCCCACGGCACCCAGGGACCACCAGAACAGCATGTTGGCCGGGTCCTCGAAGTCGTAGCCGAAGGGGGCCTCGACCTCGTCGGTGACCGGCGCGGCGGCATCGACGTAGACCCCGTGGCGCTCGCGCACCACGCTCGTCTCCTCTGAGGTGGCCACGTCGATCAGCGCCTGCGGCACCCGGTAGCGCTCGGCCGCGGCGAGGTAGGTCGCGCCGGTGTCGGTCCTCGACTGGAACTCGAGGGAGGTGTCGTCGAAGAGCAGCTTGGCCGAGCCGAAGGTGGCCTCGTGGCGCGAGGTCATCTTGTCCTTCTTGTACGTCCGCCCGTGGGGTGCGGTGTAGCTGCCGGCCTGGAGGTGGGTGGCCACGTCGGCCAGGCACAGGTCGAGGGCCAGCGTCGCCGCCCCGACGACCTCCTCGTCCTGCGACAGCTCGATCAGCGTCACCAGCGGGGTGATGTTCTTGAGCATGTAGACGTTGCTGTGCCACTCGAAGAACCCGAAGCGGGCGCGCTCGTCGACCCAATCGAGCAGCGGCTGCTTCGACCGCTCGAGGTGCTCGGCCCCCGTGAGCCCGGTGATGACGAAGGTCTCGTCGGCGAAGGACTGGCCGGCGAGGTGCTCGACGGTGAGGGTGATCAGCCGGTGGTTCTCCGACCAGTACCAGAGGTTGTCGATGCGGTCGTCCGGCAGCGGGTCGTCGTAGCGGTAGCGGTTGGCGACGAACCGGGCCTCGATCTCGTCGAGCACCGGCTGCGGAAGCGAGGTGGCGTCGGTGTCGCCCTGGCCCAGCGCCCACAGCCAGTGGAGGTACATCAGGTTGAAGTCGCGGGTGTCGTCCCAGTCCTCGATCATCGAGAAGACGTCGGCCAGCGAGTCGACGGAGACGGCATCGCGGTCCCACGTGTACTCGGCGTCGCGCCGGGCCCGGATCAGGTGGACGGCGATGCCGGTGGGGTTGTCGGGGTGCTCCTCGGCGCCGGCGAAGGCCAGGTACGCCTCGACCCGCTCCTGCCAGATCTCCTCGTCGACCAGCCCGGTCGAGCCGACCGGGGGCAGCACGGCCGTCCCCTCCCCCTCGGCCGGCTGCTGCCCGTCGTCGGCGTCCCGGTCGCCGTCACCGTCGTCGTCCGACGAGCACGCGGCGGCGAAGGCGATCAGACCAGCGGTGCCGGCCGCCCCGAGCAGGAAGCGACGACGATCGAGCGGCGACATGGGACCCCCTGGTACCAGCCGGTGACGAGCCGGCGCACGGTACCAGTGCCACCTCGCACCCCCGGCGTCACTGCTGCTCCGACCACCACTGGTCGAGACGGCGGCCGGCCTCGTCCTCACCGAGGGGGCCCTCCTCGAGGCGCAGCTCGAGCAGGAAGGCGAGGGCCCGGCCCACCACGGGACCCGGGGGGACGCCGAGGCGGGCCATCACGGCCTGGCCGTCGAGATCCGGCCGGATGGCCTCGAGCTCCTCGGCCGCCCGCAGCGTCGCGATCCGGGCTTCGAGCTCGTCCATGCGGGCGGCGAGGGTCCGGGCCTTGCGCTGGTTGCGGGTGGTGCAGTCGCACCGGGTGAGCTCGATCAGCTGGTCCAGCAGCGGCCCGGCGTCGCGCACGAAGCGGCGGACGGCCGAGTCGGTCCAGCCCAGCCGGTAGGTGTGGAACCGCAGGTGCAGGAAGACCAGCTGGGTGACGGCCTCGACGTCGTCCTTGGCGTACTTGAGGGCCTGCATCCGCTCGCGCGTCATGCGGGCGCCCACCACCTCGTGGTGGTGGAAGCTGACACCGTTGCCCTTGTCGAACGACCGGGTCTTGGGCTTGCCCACGTCGTGGAAGAGGGCGGCGAGGCGGGTGATGCGGTTGGGGCGGCCCTCGTCGTCGACGGGGCGCACGTTGCCGACGACGGCGATGGTGTGGGCCAGGACGTCCTTGTGCCGGTGGATGGGATCCATCTCCAGCCGCATGGCCGGCAGCTCGGGCAGGAACTGGTCGGCCAGGCCGGTGTCGTTCAGGAACCACAGGCCGGCGGCGGGGTCGTCGACGACGATGAGCTTGTCGAGCTCGTCGCGGATGCGCTCGGCCGACACGATCTCCAGACGGGTGGCCATCGATCGCACCGCGTCGGTCAGCTCGTCGGTGGGGGTCAGGCCGTACCCGGCGATGAAGCGAGCCGCCCGCATCATCCGGAGCGGGTCGTCGGAGAAGGACACCTCGGGGGCCAGCGGCGTGCGCAGGATGCCGGCGGCCAGATCGGCGGCACCGCCGTGCGGGTCGACCAGGCGGGGCGCGTCGCGGCCCACCTCCAGCGCCATGGCGTTGACGGTGAAGTCACGCCGGGCCAGGTCGTCGGTGACCGAGTCGGAGTACACGACCCGGGGCTTGCGGCTGTCGGTCGTGTAGGCCTCGGCCCGATGGGTGGTGATCTCGTAGGGCCGACCGTCGATCCGGCAGCCGACCGTGCCGAAGCGGATGCCCTGCTCCCAGACGGCGTCGGCCAGGGGGGCGACGAGGTCCCGGATCTGGTCCGGGAGGGCGTCGGTGGTGAGATCGACGTCGCCCGACCCGCCTCGCTCCCGTCCGAGGAAGTGGTCGCGCACCACCCCGCCGACCAGGTACAGCCGGTGCCCAGCCCCTGAGAAGGCCTCGGCCAGGGGCCGCACCTCCTCGAGGGTCGCCTGGAAGCGGTCGGGGATCACCCGTCCACGGTACCTGCGGGGCACGGGGCGGCCTGTGGTCGATCCCATTTGACAGAAGTTCCTGTCCATTGCAGGATGCGGTGGTGCCCGCTCCGACCGTCGCCCTGCTGGAGGACCCGGACCGGGTGCGCCTGGCCCTCTCGCCCCTCCGCCGAGAGCTCCTCGAGCGGCTGCGCCGGCCAGCGTCGGCCAGCCAGGTCGCCGCCGAGATGGGCCTCCCCCGCCAGCGGGTCGGCCACCACGTCCGGGCCCTCGAGGCCGCCGGCCTGCTCGAGCTGGTCGAGGAGCGGCCCCGGCGCGGGTGCACCGAGCGCATCCTGCGCGCCCGGGCCGACGCCTTCGTCGTCGACCCCGGGGTGATCGGCGCCGGGCCCACCTCCGACGACCGCCACGCCGCCGAGCACCTCATGGCCGCGGCCACTGGCCTCGTGCGCGACGTCAGCCGGATGCAGGCCGCCGCGGGCGCCGAGGGCACCCGCCTCCTCACCTTCACCGTCGAGGCCGAGGTGGCGTTGGCCAACCCGGCCGACGTCCTCCGGTTCACCGATCGCCTGGCCGAGGCCGTGGCCGCCGTCGTCGCCGAGATCCACGACCCCGACGGCCGCCCCTACCGCCTGGTCGCCGGCGGACACCCTGCCCCCCGCAAGGAGAACCCGTGAACGAGCCCTACCTCTCCGTCACCGTCGGGGCCGCGCCAGAGGACGTGTGGCGGGCGCTGCGCGACCCCGACGAGATCAAGCGCTGGTTCGGGTGGGACGCCGGCGGCATCGAGGACGAGATCGACCTGATCTTCCACGGCCGGGTGGCCGAGGGGATCGAGCTGCCGGAGGGGATCGACACGGCCGTCGTGGTCGACGACGAGGCCCGCACCCTGCGGACGGGGCCGCACCAGATCGCGGTCGAGGCCGCGGGCGACGGTGCCGTCGTGCGCGTCACGCGGGTCATCGACGTCGGCGACGCCGGCTGGGAGCTGTTCCACACCGAGATCGACAACATCGAGGAGGGGTGGCGGACGTTCTTCCAGCAGCTCGCCTTCGCCGCCGCTCGGCATCCGGGCGACGACCGGCGCACCGTCTTCGGCACGGGCGTCCTCTCGGGCTCCGACCCGCTGGCCCGGCTGGGCCTCGCCCCGGTGGCCGGGCTGGGTGCGGGCGAGCCCTACGCCGTCACCCTGGCCACCGGCGAGGAGATCGGCGGCACGGTGTGGTTCCGCTCCGACCGCCAGATCGGCCTCACCGTCGACACCTGGGGCGACGGCCTGCTGGTGGCCGCCGCCGTCCCCGGCGGCACCGACGAGGGCACCCCGGCGATGACCATCGCCTCGACCTACGGCCTCGACGCTGCGACCTTCGCCGGTCTCGAGGCCCGCTGGTCGGCCTGGTGGTCCGAGCACGCCGTCCCGCCGCCCGACCAGCCCGGGGACGGCTGACGCTCACCAGTCGCGGAGGGCGAGCATCTCCTCGAGGTCCGCCTCGGCGAATCCGTAGCTGTGGGCGATCAGCTCCACCTCGGTGGCGATGCTGTCCCGGGCCACGGTCTCGATCTCGCTGCCCGCGTCCCAGAAGGCGTCCTGGAGCTCGTTGATCTCCTCGGTGGCGGCCTCGGTGAGGGCGTAGAGGGACTCCAGGTCGGCCGGCCGCTCGGCCTCGATGCGCTCGCACAGCCGCACCAGCACGCCCTGGAGCAGCGCCACCGGCCCGTCCGGGTAGTACTCGTCCCGCACCAGGTCCGCCGCGAACACCCGCCCCCGCAACCCCTCATGCTCGATGCCCACGGCGGAACGCTACGCCAGCCATCGGCTCGGGGAGTGAGCGCAGCCGAACGTGTGACCGAGAGGCGCTAGTACGCCGCGGCCATGCCGGCGTGCTGCATGGCGATGCGGAGATCCTCGGGGCGGGAGGCGGCGGCCACGGCGTCGCGGACGCTGATGACCATGTCCTGGTAGAGGTTCAGGAGGGCCTGGTCGAAGCTCTGCATGCCGTGGTACTCGCCCTCGCGCATGAGGGCCTCGAGGGTGGCCTCGTCGGCACCGGCGGCGATGGCCTCGGTCATCTTCTGGGTGCCGATCAGCACCTCGACCACCGGGACCCGGCCCCGGCCGTCGACCCGGTCGAGCAGGCGCTGGGCCACCACGCCGCGGAGCACCTGGGCGATCGAGTACCGGGCCTGCCGCTGGAGGTGGGGCGGGTAGAAGTCGACCAGCCGGGAGATGGTCTCGGCCGCGGTCAGCGCCGCCATCGTCACCACGACGAGACGCCCGGACAGGGCCTCGGACACCACCCGCTCGGCCGCCGACGCGTCGGGGACGTCGCTGACGAAGATCACGTCGGCGTTCTGGCGTCCCACGCGGCGCAGGGCGTCGGACACCGACGTGGCGTCGCTGCCGATCTCGCGCTGGCTCACCAGCGACTTCTTGTCCGACAGCAGGACCTCGATGGGGTCCTCGATGGTGACGATGTGGCGGGCCCGGGTGGCGTTCACGTGGTCGAGCACGGCGGCGACGGTGGTGGTCTTGCCCGAGGCGGCGGGGCCGGCGACGACGATGAGCCCGGCGTCCTCCATGGCCAGCTTCTCGACCGCGGCCGGCAGGTTGAGGTCGGCGATGGCGGGCGCCCCGGGGACGACCCGGCGGATGGCCAGGCTGAGCGAGCCGCGCTGGCGGAAGACGTTGATCCGGAAGCGACCGACGCCGGCCACCCCGTGGGCCACGTCGACCTCGCCCCGCTCGAGCAGCTCCTCGGCCTTCGCCACCGGCAGCAGCTCGGTGAGGACCTTCTCGATCTCGGCCGGCCCCATGGGCGGCATGTCGGTCGGATGGAGGTGCCCGTCGACGCGCACGTGGGGGGCGGACCCGACCTTCACGATCAGGTCGGAGCCTCGGCGCTCGGCCAGGTGGTGGAGGAGGTGAGCCAGATCGGGCACGGGGACGTCTCCGCGGGGTCGGGGCAACGGCGCGGTCGGACCGCGACCCCCTCACCGTCGGCCGCCACCTCCCGATCCTGAGGATGTGGGGCCTCAGTCCACCGCGCGGTGGTGGACGTCGGTGGCGGCGGCGACGGCATCGGATCCGGGGCCGCCCGAGGTCGAGGGCTCGGGCCGGTGGTCGACGCCCGCCACCCGAGCCAGCGTCGCACCCACCGAGTCGGCCAGCCCGTCGAGGTCGTAGCCGCCCTCCAGGAAGAGGAGGCGGCGGCCGGCGGGGACCAGCTCCAGCAGGTCGCCGGTGAGGTCGGCGAAGTCACCGGCGCGCAGGCCCAGCCCGGTGAGCGGGTCGGCCCGGTGGGCGTCGAACCCGGCCGACACGAGCAGCCAGGTGGTGCCGTGGGCCGCCGCGGCCGGGGCGATGAGGTCGTCGACGGCCTGGCGGTAGACGTCGCCGGTGGCTCCCGAGGGCAGCGGGACGTTGATCGTGGCGCCGAGCCCGTCGCCGGCACCGACGTCGCCCAGGGCTCCCGTGCCGGGGTACAGCGGCCACTCGTGCAGCGAGACGTACAGCACCCGGGGGTCGCGCCAGAAGACCTCCTCGGTGCCGTTGCCGTGGTGGGCGTCGTAGTCGACCACCAGCACCCGCTCGCCCCGGTCGGCCAGGGCCGCGGCGGTGACGGCGACGTTGTTGAACAGGCAGAAGCCCATGGCCCGGCGGCTGGTGGCGTGGTGGCCCGGCGGGCGGACGGCGCAGAACCCGGCGTCGGCCTCCCCCGCCTCCAGACGCTCGGCCAGCTCGAGACCGGCGCCGGCGGCCAGCCGGGCCGCCTCCATCGAGGCGGGGCCCATCGCCGTGTCGGCGTCGATGTGGCCGCCCCCCGCCGCCCCGAAGCGGTCGAGCGCCTCGACCAGCTGCCGGTCGTGGACCCGGGCCAGGTCGTCGTCGGTGGCCAGCCGGGGCTCCACCGACACGAGGGCCTCGTCGAGGCCGGCCTCGCGGATCCCGCGGGCCACGGCCTCCAGCCGGGCCGGTCGCTCGGGGTGACCGACCCCGGGCTGGTGGTCGGCGAAGCGAGGGTCGGTCGCGACCAGCAATGTCACCCCGGCGACGCTACCGGCCCGGCCGGGCACCCGGCCCGGTCGTAGGCTCCTCGGTGCGTGGACGCCGACATCCCCTCCCCTCCCCCGGTGCCTCCGGCCCCGCTGCGGGGACCGCACCCGTCCGCCGTCCTGCGCACGGTCGCCTGGCGGGGGCGCGACGACGTCTCGCTCGTGACGGTCCGCCCCGGGTCCCCGCCCCCGGCACCCGGCGAGATCGCCGCCCTCGTCGACCGATCCACGCGCGCCGGCGTCCGCCGTCTCGTCACCGGCGCCCTCACCGACGTCGAGCAGGAGCCCTTCGCCCAGGCCGGCTTCACCGTCCACGACCGCCTCCACCTGCTCCGCCACGACCTCGTCGACCTGCCCGCGGTCGACAGCCCCGTCCGGCTCCGGCGGGCCCGCCGCCTCGACGTGGAGGCCGCTCTCGCAGTCGACGCCCGGGCCTTCGAGCCGTTCTGGCGCCTGGACCGCGGTGGGCTCGACGACGCCCTGGCCGCCACCGCCGCGGCCCGGTTCCGGGTGGCCGACGACGGTGGCGTCGTCGGCTACGCCGTCACCGGCCGGTCTGCCGCCCGCGGCTACCTCCAGCGTCTGGCCGTCGATCCCGAGCGCTGGCGACAGGGCGTGGGCGCCGCCCTGGTGGTCGACGGCCTCCGCTGGCTCCGACGCCGCCACGTCCGCGTCGCCGTCGTCAACACCCAGGTCGGCAACGACGGCGCCTACGCCCTGTACCGCCGCATGGGGTTCGTGCCCGAGCCACGGGGCCTCACCGTGCTGACCCTCGCCCTGGCGCCGTGATCGGGTCGGGTGCCCGCCGGGTGGTCGCGGCCGTGGCCGCCACCGCCCTCGTCGGGCTGACCGGTCCCGGCGCCGGCGCGACCGGTCCGCCCACCTCGGCCCGGCCGGCGGCGCAGGCGCCCGCCCGGGTGGGCATCCGCGCCCTCGCCCAGGACCCGTGGGTCACCCGCGGGGGCACCTGGTCCCTGCAGCTGGCGCTCACGGGCGCGCCGGCGGGGTCGACGGTCACCGCCGACCTCCACGAGCGGGTCGAGGATCGCTCGCAGTACGAGAAGTCGCTCCTCGGCGTGATCGACACCGACGTCAAGGACTCGCTGCCCGAGGTCGACGTCGATGCCGCCGAGGTGCAGCCCGACGGCGCTCGCTCGGTGTCGCTGGCCGTGAGCCTGAACCAGACGCCGTCGGAGGACGCCCCGGCCGGGTGGCAGTTCTTCTCCTCCGGCCTGCGCGTCGGCGTCTACCCGGTCGACATCCGGGTCGTCGATGCCGACGGGGTCGAGCGCGGTCGCGTCGTCGTGCACATCGTCCGGGTCCCCTCCGGCACCGAGGCCGGGGCCGACGACCCGCCGATCCTGGTGGCGCCCGTCGTGCGGATCGGCACCGGGCCCACCGTCGATCCCCAGGGCGACGCCGTGCCCGACCCCGGCATCGCCCGCCAGGTCGACGACCTGACCGACGGGCTGGCGATGGGCGGTGGGCTGCCCCTCACCCTGGTCCCCCGCCCCGAGTCGATCGAGGCCCTGGCCCGCGACGAGGACGCCGACGGCTCCCTGACCGCGCTGCAGGGCGCGACCCGCACCCGGCAGATGGTCGACGGCCCCTACGTCGAGGTGCCCCTGCCGGCGTGGGTCGATCTGGGTCTCACCGACGAGCTGTCCCGCCAGCGGGACCGGGGCAACAGCGTCCTCACCGAGCACCTCGGGCGGGCCGACAGCAGCACGTGGGACGCCCGCGCCGGCCTCAGCCCCGCCGCCGCGGCCGCCCTCTGGCCGGTCGGGGTGCGCAGCGTCATCCTCGCTCCGGGCGCGGTCGAGGGCGGGGCGGTCACCGGCCCGATCACCATCGGCGCCGGGCCGGGCACCATGCAGGCGGTCGTCCCCGACGCCATCCTCTCCGGTGCCCTCACCCGTCGTGAGGACCCCGTCCTCGCCGCCGCCGACTTCGCCGCCGAGCTGGCCCTGCGGGCGGCCACGACCGAGGGGGTCCAGGGGGTCGTCATCGACCCGCCCGAGAGCTGGCTGGACGACCCCGCCAACGTCGCCCTCGCCGACCGGGTCCTGCTCGACCCGCTGGCCCCGGCGCAACCGGTGACGGTGGCCGAGCTGCTCGAGACGGTCCCCAACACCGGGACCCGCGAGCTCGCCCCCACGATGCCGCTCGACCTGGGCGACTACCCGGAGCGCCTGAGCCTGGCCCGGGTCCGGCTCAGCTCCTACGCCAGCCTGGTCGGGTCGGGCACGCCCGAGGTCGGGTCGCTCGACCAGCGCCTGCTGCTGTCGGGGTCGGCGGCGCTGACGGCCGACGAGCAGTCGGCCTACGTCGAGGAGGTCCTCGCCGTCACCGAGAGCCGCTTCCAGGCCCTCCAGGCGCCGGACGAGCAGACGGTCACGCTCACCTCCAGCGACGGCGACGTCCCGCTCACCCTGCTCAACGATCTCGACCGGCCGGCCACCGTCCGGGTCGACCTGAGCTCCAACGGGCGGGTCGAGGTCCGGGACTTCCCTCCCACCCAGACCCTCCAACCGGGCCGCAACCAGCTGCAGATCCCGGTGCACGCCCGGGCCCCCGGCGACGCCACCATCGACATCACCATCCGCACCACCGACGGCGTGGTGGTGATCGACGAGGTCGACTACACCGTGCGCTCGACCGCGGTCCCCGGCATCGGCATCGTCCTCTCGGCCGGCGCCGTCGCCTTCCTGCTCATCTGGTGGGCCCGCCACTGGGTGCAGGCCCGCCGGGCGCGCCGCGGTGGGGACGACGACGGCGGTGGGGACGACGGCCCCGACGGCCCCGAGCCGGGTCCCGACGACGACGCTCCCGGCGCCACCGTCGAGGCACCCCCCGAGCTGGTCCCGACGTAACCTCCGCGCCACCCACCGGGTCGAACGCTGGATCGGCGCCCCCCGGTGCCGCCCGACCTCGGAGGAACCGAATGGCTGGCGTCCGCCTCGTCACCGACAGCTCGTGCGACCTGCCCCAGGACGTCGTCGACGCCCACGGCATCATCATCGTGCCCCTCACCATCCGCTTCGGCGAGGACGAGCTGACCGATCGGGTCGATCTGGACTCCGCCGAGTTCTACCGGCGCATGGCCGCCCACGACGACCTCCCCGAGACGGCGGCGCCCTCCCCCGGCGCCTTCGAGGAGGCCTTCCGGACCGCCGCGGCCGACGGCGACAGCGTCGTGTGCCTCAACATCTCCTCGGCCCTCTCGGCCACCATGGCCTCGGCCCAGAACGCGGCGCGGGCCGTCGAGGGCGAGCTCGACGTCCGGGTCCTCGACTCCAAGTCGATCACCGCCGGCCTCGGGACCCAGCTGATCCTGGCGGCCGAGGCCGCGGCCGGCGGGGCCAGCGCCGACGAGGTGCAGGCCGTCATCGAGGCGGCCATCCCCCGCACCCACATCCTCGGCGGGCTCGACACGCTCGAGAACCTCCGCAAGGGCGGCCGCATCGGCGGGGCCAAGGCGATGCTCGGCACCATGCTCTCGGTCAAGCCGGTGGTCGACATCAGCACCGGCGTGGTCGAGGAGGCGGGCAAGGTCCGCACCCGCAAGAAGCAGATGCAGTTCCTGCTCGACCAGCTCAAGGCCGCCGGCGACGTCGAGCAGCTGGTCGTCTGTGACGGCGAGGCCCCCGACGCCGAGGAGTTCGCCGACCTGGTCGCCGACGTCGTCCCCCGCAAGAGCTTCCGCCGCTCCACCATCGGCCCGGTGATCGGCACCCATGGCGGTCCCCGGATGATCGGCATCACCTGGCTCGAAGCCAAGTAGCAAGGGTGGTGGTCTGGCCCCACCGGGGTACTGGACCGGCCCTTCCCGCCGAAGCGCCTGCGGCGCCGGCTCGGTCCGACGCAGGCCGGGTGGAGGGGCTGCCGCCAGGCCGGACCGGACCCACCGTGTGCCGTCGGCAAGCCCTCGTGACGCCTTCTCTCATCGGGGGGACGTCCCCCGTGGGCGCTGCCCCGGCGCCGGCCGGCTCCCCCTAGGGTCGGCGCCCATGGGCTCCCCGCCTCCGTCGACCGGCGCGCCCGGAGCCGCCCGGTCCGGGACCCTCCTCGCCGGGCGCTACCGCCTCGACCACCCCCTGGCCACGGGGGGCATGGCCCGCGTCTGGGAGGCGCGCGACGAGGTCCTCGGCCGCCCGGTGGCGGTCAAGGTCCTGCTGGAGCACCTGGTCGACGACGCATCCTTCGTCAGCCGGTTCCGGGCCGAGGCCCTGGCCGCGGCCCGTCTCACCCACCCCTCGGTGGTCTCGGTCTACGACACCTGCTCGGCCCCGGGCCTCGAGGCCATCGTGATGGAGCTGGTCGACGGCGAGACGCTGCGCCAGCGGCTCGACGGCGGCCGGCTCGACGAGGACGAGGCGGCCCGGATCGGCTCCCGGATCGCCGAGGCCCTGGCGGTCGCCCACCGCGCCGGCATCGTCCACCGCGACATCAAGCCGGCCAACGTGCTGCTGTCGACCACCGGCCGGGTCGTCGTGACCGACTTCGGCATCGCCAAGGCGGCCGAGGGCGCCGACCTCACCACCGGCGGGCAGATGCTGGGGACGGCCAAGTACCTGGCCCCCGAGCAGGTCGAGGGTCTCCGCGTCGACGGGCGGGCCGACGTCTACGCCCTCGGCGTGGTGCTCTACGAGGCCGTCTGCGGCCGGGTGCCGTTCGCGGCCGACACCGAGGCCGCCACCGCGCTGGCCCGGATCCACGCCGATCCCCCGGCGCCGCGCTCGCTGCGGCCCGACCTCGACCCCGACCTGACCCGGGTCATCGAGCGCTGCCTGGCCCGGGCGCCCGCCGACCGCTGGCCCGATGCCGCCAGCCTCGGCCGCACCCTGGCCGCCATCGCCTCCGGCCGTGCCCTGCCGCCCGGCCCGCCGGGACCGCCACCGCCTCCGACCCTGAGCAAGCCGCCCGCCGACGCGCCCGAGCCGGGCACCCGCTCCTGGCGCGGCCCCGACGACGACGCGTCCCGGTCGTGGCGGGCCCCGGAGCCGCCGCGCCCCGGGCCCCCGCCGCCCCGGTCCCCGAGCCCGCCCCCTCGCCCGCTCCCCTCCCCGCCGCCTCCGCCGCCTCCGTCGGCGCCGGCCCCGCGGCAGCACCCGCCGCCCCCCGCGCCGGCACCGGTTCCGGCCGGGCGGCCCAAGCGCCGTCTGGGCCCCACGCTGGCCCTGGTCGCGGTGCTCGCCGTCTCGCTGCTGATCATCGCCGCCCTCGGCTGGCAGCTCCTCGACCCCGGCGCCACCGAGACGATCACCCCCACCAACGCCATCGCCTTCGACCCCTACGTCGGTGACGGCGAGAACGACCCCTTGAGCCCGGCGGCCATCGACGGCGACGAGGCGACGGCCTGGCCGACCTCGACCTATCGCGGCAGCCCCGTGATCCAGGAGTCCGTGGCCAAGCCCGGCGTCGGCCTCGTCCTCGAGCTCGGCGAGCGCCGCCAGCTGGAGACGCTGCGGATCGCCTCCCCCACCCTCGGGTGGACGGCAGAGGTCTACGTCCTCGACGATGTCCCCACCGCACCGATCGACGGAGAGGGGGAGCCGGTGGACGAGGCGAGCGGGATCGAGGGCGACGCCGAGCTCTCGCTCGGCGGCCAGGAGGGCTCGGTCGTGGTGCTCTGGATCACACGCACCGGCGACGAGGGCCGGGTCGAGGTCTCCGAGGCCACCGTCGAGGTGGCGGCGTGAGCCCACCGACGAGCACCGATCCCGACGCCGACCTGCTGCCGGCGGCCCAGGCCGGCGACCGGGAGGCGCTCGACGCCCTCCTGCGCCGCCACGAGGAGCACCTCTACGCCGTCTGCCGCCGGGTCACGGGCGACCCCACCGATGCCCTCGACGCCCTCCAGGACGCCATGATCGCCATCGTCCGGGGGCTCCCCCGCTTCGACGGCCGCTCCAAGGTGAGCACCTGGATGCACCGGGTCGCCACCAACGCCTGCCTCGACGAGCTGCGCCGACGCCGGCGCCGGCCCACCGACCCGCTCCCCGAGTACGAGGTCGACCCCCACGACGGCGCCCCGACCGTCGCCGACACCGTCACCGACCGGACCGACATCGACCACGCCCTCACCCTGCTGCCCCCCGAGTTCCGGGCCCCGCTCGTCCTCCGCGACCTGCTGGGCCACGACTACGCCAGCATCGCCGAGCTGCTCGACATCCCCCCGGGCACCGTCCGCTCCCGCATCGCGCGGGGCCGCAGCGCCCTGGCCGGACACCTGGCCGGGAACCAGGGCCCGTCCCCCGACCGTCCCACCCTCCAGCCATGACGCCCCCCGACCCCACGCTCCCTCCTGGCACCCCGTTCGACGACGGGCCCCTCGACGACGACACCCTGGCGGTGCACGCCGTCGTCGACGACGAGGCCACCGCCGAGCAGCGGCGACGCGTGGCCCGGGACCCGGAGCTGGTGGCCGAGGTGGCCGAGCTGCGAGCGACGGTCGCCGCCGTGGCCGCCCCGGTCGATCCGCCGAGCGCCGACGTCCTGGCCGACATCCGCCGCCGGGCGCTCGACGCCCTCGACGAGGCCGCGCCCGACCCCGAGGCCGAGGCCTCCGAGGAGGCGGTGTCGCCGCCCCCGGCTCCCGTCCGTGACCTCGGTGCCGCCCGGGCCCGTCGGACCCGGTCGCTCCCGCCGCTCTCCGCCGTGGCCGCGGTCGTCGTGCTCCTCGTCCTCGTCGGCGTGGGCCTCCTCGTCGCCGGCACCGAGGGCGGCTCGGAGGACTCCGCCGACGCGGGCAGCTCCGAGACGCTGTCCGAGGCCAGCGGCAGCGGCGGCGACGCGACCGAGTCGGCGGACGACGCCGACGGGGCCCTGACCGCCGGCGGCGAGCTCGAGGACGGGGCCGCCAACGACTCGGGAGGCCGCCCGTCGGACGAGACCGTCGACGAGCTCCTCGCCCGGTCGACCGCCAGCTACGACGACGAAGAGGACCTCCTCGACGAGCTGCGCCGGACCGACCCCGACGGCCTCGACCTCGCCGGTCCGACCTCCGCGTCCGCGTCCACCACCGCGCCCCCGCCCACGACCACCACCACCCCGGGGACCGGGACCGGACAGACCGACAGCACGATCCCGCCCGCCGAGGAGTTCGCCACCGA
>DASVEC010000162.1:0-4938 GCA_036380755.1 Iamia sp.
AGCTCGGGGTGGAGTCCCGGCGCCAAGCAGTCGAGCGCGCCGTCACCCTCGGTCTGCTCTGATCACCCCGTGCTGTTCACCCGAGGCGGGTGAGCCCTTCCCTCGACCGCCCCCACATCGTGGCCCGGAGGCGCCGTGCCCGCACGATCCCAGCCCGCGACGGGCCCGCTCGACCACCTCGCCTGGCTCGCATCTCGCTTCCTGCTGATCACGGCGGCCCTGGTCGTGGCGGCCACCGGCCTCGTCGTCGCCGGCGTGGTCGTGCTCCCGCTGTTCCTCGGGCTGCTGGTCACCGCCGGCGTCGACCCCCTCGCCCGGCGGCTCCGGGCCCGGGGCCTGCCCCCCGCCGTGGCCAGCCTGGCCGCCGTCGGCGCCGTCGCGGTCGTCGCCGTCCTGGTCACCATCGGGTGCGTCTCGGCGATCGTCGACCAGTGGCCATCGATCAGCGCCAGCATCGAGGAGGCCGTGGACCGCCTGGAGGAGCTCTCCACCGACCACCTCGGCATCGATCCCGACACCGCTGACGAGACCGGGTCCGACGTCCGCCGGTCGACGGGCACGATCGTCTCGGTCCTCGTCCGCGGCGTCGTGCGGATCGTCCCGACGATCACGACCTGGATGACGGCGATCACCCTCAGCCTGATCGTCGCCTTCTTCTTCCTCCGCGACGGCCGCACCATGTGGCGGGCCGCCCTGGACCTCGTCCCCGACGATCATCGGCCGGCGTTCGAGGTGGCCAGCCGGGAGGCGTGGCAGGCCGTCGCCGGGTTCGTGCGGGGCACGGCCGTGATCGCCGCCGTCGACGCCGCCGTCATCGGCCTCGGCGCCTGGGTGCTCGGTGTCCCCAGCCCCCTCGCCATCACCCTGCTGACGGCTGCGGCGGGGTTCATCCCCCTGCTGGGGGCGACGTTGGCCGGGGGCTTCGCCGTCCTCCTGGCCCTCGGCGCCGACGGCTTCGGCACGGCCGCGGCCATGCTCGTCGTGGTCCTCGTCGTGCAGCAGCTCGAGAGCAACTTCCTCCAACCGGTCGTCCTCGGGCGGACCACCGCCCTGCACCCCCTCGTCACCATGCTCGTGGTGGTCGCCGGCGGCGCCTTCGGTGGGATCGTCGGCATGCTCCTGGCCGTGCCCCTGACCGCGGGCGCCGTGGCCGCCGTCCGCGCCCTCCGGCGCGCCGGCTGGCCCGACGACGGCCCCACCCCGGTCGGATGAGCCGTCCCGGGGGACTGGTCCGGCGCACCGCGGCGGCCGTGCTCGTCGTGCTGGCGTGGATCGCCCTCGCCCTGGCACCGGTCGCGGTGTGGGCCCGGGCCCAGGTGCTCGAGACCGACCGGTGGGTCGCCGTGGCCGCGCCCCTGAGCCGGGAGCCGGTGGTCCGCACCGCGCTGGCCGACTGGGCCACCGATCAGCTCGTCGTGCTCGTGCGGCCGGAGGCCCTCCTGCGCCGGGCGCTGCCCGACCGGGCCGACCCCCTCAGCATCCCGCTGGCCGGAGCCGTCACCGACTTCGTGCACGACCGGGTGACCGTCTACCTGCGCAGTGACGAGTTCTCCGAGCTCTGGGCGACGGCGGTGGCCCGCGGGCACCGGGCCGCCCTGCGGCTCCTGGAGGGCGAGGTCCCCGCCGTGACCGCCGGCACCGACAGCGTCACGATCAACCTGCTGCCCCTCCTCCAGCGGGTCCTCGACCGCATCACCACGACCACACCGGAGCTGTTCGGGCGCGAGATCGACCTGCCCGACGTCGACATCGGGGACGTCCCCTCGGACACGGCCCGGGCGCTGGGTGAGGCCTTGGGGGTCGACGTCCCCGACGATCTGGGCCAGATCACGGTCTACGACCGCGGCCGCCTCCGGGCCGCCCAGGACGGACTCCGCCGCCTCGGGCGCCTCGTCACCCTGGTCGTCGCGCTCGCCGTCCTCCTGCCGATCGCCGCCCTCGCCCTCTCCCCCCGGCGGGGCCGCACGGCGATGCTCCTGGTCGGCGGCGCCCTGGTGGGCGCGGTGCTGGTCCGGCGGGTGATCGCCCTCGGCGAGGACGAGGTCCTCGCCCGCATACGGGACAGCGGCTCCCGGGCCGTCGCCGCCCGGCTCATCGATCGCCTCGTCGAGCCCCTCACCCTGGCCCTGGGGTGGGTGGTCGCGGTCTCGGCCCTGATCCTCGCGGTGGCGTACCTGACGAGCAGCCGCCCCGGCGCCGCCCGGGTCCGAGCGCTGTGCGCCCGGGGCCCACGGGCCGCGGGGCGAGTGGTCCTCGCCCACCGGCAGGTGGCGCAGATCGGCGTGGCCGTGCTCGGCGTGGCCGCCCTCCTGCTGCTCGACCTCGGCTGGCTGGCGACGGTGCTGCTGATCGCCGCCGTCGGGGGCGGGGTGTGGGCCCTCAGTCGGGGGCCAGGACCGCTTCCGCCACCGCCAGCACCAGGCTGATCAGGATCGAGCCCCAGACCGCGGGCCAGAAGCCGTCGATCTCCAGTCCCTCGGTGAGCCAGGCGGTGAACAGGAGCAGGCCAGCGTTGATCACGAAGGCGAAGAGCCCGAGGCTGATGATCAGCAGCGGGAGGCTCAGCACCTGCACCACCGGCTTGAGCAGGATGTTGACCAGGGTGAAGAGGGTGGCGACCCACACGAGCGTCCCGAAGGCGCCGTCGATCTCGATCCCGGGCATGAGGGCCGCCGTCAGCCCGATGGCCAGCGCCACGACGAGGATCTTCACCAGCAGCCGGACCATCGGCTGATCCTGCGCCGGGCGGCGCCGGTCCATCTCACCCGGCGCGGGTGAACCGGTACCCGGCGGCGGCCCCGATCCTCGGGGCATGGCCAACCCGTCCGTCCCCGTCCTCGAGGTCCATCGGCGCCCGCGGGCCGACCGCTGGTGGATCCACCTGCTGGTCGGGGCCGCCCTCGCCGTCCTCGGCATCGTGCTCGTGCTCGATCCCCGGGCCGCGGCCTCGACGCTGGCGCTGCTGATCGGTCTCGCCCTGGTGATCCACGGGCTCGACGACCTGTTCCTCGGGCGCCGGGGAGTCGGATCGGTCGCCGGCGTGGCGTCGGTGGTGGCCGGGATCGTGGCCATGGTCTGGCCCGACGTCACCCTCTGGGTGCTGGCCGTGATCACCGGCATGGCCTTCATCGCCGTCGGCAGCCTGAAGATCACCACCGGCTTCCTGGCCCGGCCCGAGCCCGGGTGGGGCTGGGTGCTGGCCGGCGGGATCGCGTCAGCCGTCCTCGGTGTCCTGGCGCTGACCTGGCCGGCGGCGACCGCCCTCGTGCTGGCGCTCGTCCTCGGCCTCCGCACCCTCATGGCCGGGATCGCCGAGATCGCCTTCGCCGTCGAGGCCCACCGCGCCGCCACCCTGCGCTGAGGCGCCGGGGCTGCTCAGCCCGACAGGCCGGAGATGGCGTCGCCCACCAGCTGCACGCCGAGGAGCAGGAACATCACGGCCATGATCACGGCGTTGTTCTGGACCATCCAGGCCTGGAGCCGCCCGAGCACCTCGCGGGCGCGTGCACCCAGGGCGACGGAGATGACGATCGGGACGGCGACGCCGATCGACGCGATCACGACGAAGACCGCCCAGGCGATCGCCTGCTCGGAGCCGGGGATCTCGGTCTGGGCCACCGCCGCCACCCCGCCCACGATGAAGACGAGGCACTTCGGGTTCACCGAGCCGAGCACGACCGCGAGACCCGCGGCCCGCAGCGGCGTGATCGTGTCCAGGGCGGCCATCCAGCCCGGGGGCTCGGGCTCCTCCCCCACCTGCGGGCGGCCTCGCCACTGCTTCGCGGCCAGCGCCACGAGCAGCAGGCCGAGCACCAGCTTGAGCCCGCTCACCCAGTCGGCCGGCTCGCCCCCCTCGGAGGGGTCGGTCGGCCCCGCCAGCACCAGCAGCAGGGCGCCGACGAGGACGAGTCCGGCGAACCAGCCGACGAGGAACGCCGGCCCGGCCACCCGCCCCCTCGGGCTCACCAGCACCAGCACGAGGGCGATGATCGGCATCGGGCTGATGGCGATGCCGGCCGCGAACGGGAGGAGCTGCCCGATGGCGTCGCCCATGCCCAGAGCATCGCGCCACCCGCTGTGGGTGAGGCGGATCCGGCGGTGCGCGGGTGCGATGGCAGGTGGTGGACCCGTACCACTCGACTCCGGCGCGGCCCCAGGTCGACCACTCCCGGCTGTGGGCCGGCGGCCTGGCCACGGCCCTGGTGGTGATGCTCCTCGTCGCCGTCATGTCGTGGATCGTCCGCGACGTCCTCGACATCCCGGAGCTCCAGCGGCTGATCGACGACCGCAGCCGGACCGACGGCGACCTGGCCGCCGACCTCGTCGCCGCCTTCGTGCTCACGCTGGTGGCGACCCTGGTCCTCGACGTGCTCCTGGTGACGACCCCGACGCCGTTGCGGCTCTTCCACTGGCTGATCGTGCTGGCCACCGTCGTGGCGGCCCTCGTGCCGCTGACCCGGGGAGACGACACCGACTCCTCCGTCGCCCGGGCGGTCGGCACCCTCGTCGTCGGCCTGACGATCTCCAGCCTCCTGACCGGCGTCGCCCGCCGCTCGTACCGCCCGGCCAGACCGGGGTCGGGACCCTGGTGACGTGGACCGCCGCGATCAGGTAGGAGGGTGCGGCACCATGCTTCGCCCCCACGGCCCGTCGGACGGCCCCGCCTCCTCCGGGCGCACGGGCCCCCTCGATGCGGTCGCGCGCGCCGAGGCGTTCGTGGCCGCCGGCCGGCCCGACGACGCCGCCCGCGCCGCCGACGAGGCCGACCGGGCCCTGCCCGGCGCCGCCGCCCCCGAGGCCATCCGGGCCCGGATCACCCACGTGCGCGCCCAGTGCCACCTGCTGTGGGGCGACCTCGACGCCGCCCTGGTGCTGCACGTCCTGCGCCTGCGGGAGGCGACGGTCGCCGGCGACGAGCGGGACACGGCAGTGGCGCTG